>CAUOQW010000046.1:0-9912 GCA_963506825.1 uncultured Cellvibrio sp. | reverse complement strand
TCATTACTTTTATCTCAAATGCTAATTAAATAGGAAGTCGTCATCCCCTAGGGATGACGACTTCCCTTTTTAGATAACTGTCTCAAAACGATTATTTTTTGCTTTGTTTCTTATTGGCTTTCGTCACCGTTGTTACTTCGACAACTTGCGGTTGCTGATATTTATACGCCCAAATTAATACCGCTGCGCCCACTAAAATCATCGGCAAACTTAATACTTGGCCAGATGAAATAATCACTCCCGCAAAACTCGTTTCCCAATCAGGCACGCGGAAGTATTCGGTAAAAAATCGCGCGAAACCGTAAAGCATGCAGAAGAGCGCGCCGGTAGCCCAACGCGGTTTTGAGGTGCGCGCAAACAGCCAGAGGATCACAAACAACAAGAGTCCATCCACCGCGGTTTGATAAAGCGGGGAGGGGTGGACTAGGTGATCTACACCTGGCCACTGCATTGCCCAAGGCAAATCGGCACTGGCGGCGCGCCCCGGCAGCTCGTGATTGATGAAATTACCAAAGCGCCCAGCGGCATAACCGAGCGGCACTAGCGGCGCGATAAAGTCAAATACATCGCCAATGTGTTTTTTATATTTGCGCGACCAGAGCCACATGGCCACCATCACGCCGATAAAACCGCCGTGGAATGACATACCACCCAACCAGGTCATTGGGATTTCAGCGGGGTGCTCCCAAAAATACGCGGGGCGATAAAACAGCACTTCGCCCAAGCGCCCCCCCACTACTACGCCAATCATGCCGTAAAAAATAATGTCGCTGACGTGATCTTTAGTCCACCCCTGCGCGGCAATATGGGGCTGCTTGATGCGCAGGCCACCCAGCAAAATAAATTGTAAAAAGGCGGCGCCGTACATAATGCCGTACCAATACACAGGCCAAGAGGCGATGTAAAAAGCAACGGGGTCTGGGTTGGGGTGAATGAGCATAAATATCCTTTGGGTTTTGCTTAGCATGCCTTTGGCGAAGACCAAAGACTCAGTTGAAACTACCGAATTAAAAAGTGCGGCCATTCTGCCACAGGTTTGTGAATTCACTGCCAAAGTCTGTTGTATTTGGCGCATTGGGACGGTGCTTGCGCTAGGCAATCTGACGCCTAACGCCTACAATGCACGTTTTTATAAGACGAAAGCGCCGCATGTTCAACGAAATCCCCACCAGCCGCCCCGCCACACCACTTTTGGACAGCATAGATTCCCCCGCTGACCTACGTGCGCTGGACGAAAAGCTATTGCCCCAACTGGCGGATGAACTACGCGCATTCCTATTGTTCAGTGTCGGCCAGACTGGTGGCCACTTTGGTGCTGGCTTGGGTGTGGTAGAACTAACCATCGCTTTGCACTACGTGTACGAAACCCCCTCTGACCGCTTGGTGTGGGATGTAGGCCACCAAACTTACCCGCATAAAATTCTGACTTCACGCCGCGAACGTATGAACTCAATTCGTCAGGGCGGCGGCTTATCCGGCTTCCCTAAGCGCGATGAAAGCGACTTCGATACCTTTGGTGTAGGGCACTCGAGCACCTCGATTTCCGCTGCACTGGGCATGGCGATTGGCAACGAAATGACCACAAACGGCCGCAAATCTGTCGCCATCATCGGCGATGGTGCCATGACCGCTGGCATGGCGTTTGAAGCACTGAATCACGCCGCTCATACCGAAACCGATATGTTGGTGATCCTCAATGATAACAACATGTCCATCTCCCCTAACGTGGGCGGTTTGGCGACTTACCTCTCTAAAATTTGGGCGAGCAAGTTTTACAACGGCCTGCGCGAAGGCAGCAAAAAAGTACTGACCAAGATTCCTTCCGCATGGGAATTTGCGCGCAAGACCGAAGAACACTTCAAGGGTTTTATGTCGCCCGGCACCCTGTTTGAAGAAATGGGTTTTAACTACGTTGGCCCCATCAACGGCCACGACCTGAGCGATTTGGTGAGCTATTTGCGCAACTTGCGCGATATCAAAGGCCCCAAGCTGCTGCATATCTTCACCCAAAAAGGTAAGGGTTTTGGGCCCGCGGAATTAGACCCGGTTGGCTATCACGCGCTCAATAAAATCGAACCGAAGAAAGCGGTTAGCTCTCCCAGCAAAATCAAATTCCAACAAGTGTTTGGCGACTGGCTCTGCGATATGGCCGCGCAAGACAAACGCTTGATCGGCATAACCCCCGCTATGTGCGAAGGCTCGGGCATGGTGGATTTTGCGGCGCAATATGCAGATCGCTTTTACGATGTCGCTATTGCCGAGCAACATGCAGTAACGCTGGCAGCAGGTATGGCGTGTGAAGGGCAAAAGCCTGTCGTTGCGATTTACTCTACCTTTTTACAGCGCGCTTACGATCAACTCGTACACGATGTTGCACTCCAAAATCTGGATGTCACCTTCGCTATCGACCGCGCTGGACTAGTCGGCGAAGACGGCCCCACCCACGCGGGCAGTTTTGATCTCAGTTTTATGCGCTGTATTCCCCACATGGTGATTGCTGCGCCCAGCGACGAAAACGAATGTCGCCAACTGCTCTATACCGCCTACCAATACCCCGGCCCAGCGGCAGTGCGCTACCCGCGCGGAACAGGCACAGGCGTACAGATTGAAAAAGCTTTTACGCTCTTACCTATCGGCAAAGGCCGCGTGGTGCGCGAGGGCAAACAAGTTGCGATTCTCTGCTTCGGCACCTTGCTCACCAATGCACAGCAAGCCGCAGAAAAACTTAATGCTAGCCTATGCGATATGCGCTTTGTAAAACCGCTGGATGAAGACTTGATTGAACGCATGGCCAAGAGCCATAGTTTGATCATTACTATCGAAGAGAATGCGATTGCCGGTGGCGCGGGTTCCGCAGTGAGCGAATACCTTGCCAACCAAGGTTATGTGATGCCGATTTTGCACATCGGTTTGAACGATACTTTTGTCGATCACGCCAATCATGCGCAACAGCTTATTGAACAAGGTTTGGATGCTGCCGGTATTGAAGCAGCAATACTCAAACGTTTAAAAATGCTTGAAACCATGAACACCAAGCCGATGGTCAGTTAGTTACTTAAAAAAGAGTTGATTTGAAAGTTTTGTAAGGGCGCTTGCGCCCTTTTTTCTTTTTAAATTATTCTGTTTTAAAAATCGCAGCCCTATTTTTAATACACCAATCAAGGACACATCATGAGCGGCACCATTGCTAAACTCGCACACCATGTTTATTTCTGGTTAAAAAATCCTGACTCCAAAGAAGATCTCGCGCAATTGATTCGCGGCGCAAACATGCTCACCAGCATTGAAACTATTAAAGGTTTTCATCTTGCCGTGCCCGCTGCAACCGAAGATCGCAATGTTATCGACAACTCTTACCAGGTTTCTTGGTTAGCGTTTTTTGATAGCGAAGCCGATGAACAAATTTATCAAGCTCACCCCACGCATTTAAAGTTTATTGAGGATTACAACCATTTGTGGAGTAAGGTTGTAGTTTACGATTCCCTTCAAACTGCAGAATCAATAAAACCTTCGTAAACAAAAAAATGGCACCAAGAAAAAGGGGAAGCCTTGCGGCTTCCCCTTTTTCGTACCAATCTTTCTTGTTGTATCGCCTTTCTTTGTATTAGTCTTTCTTGTAAGTAATTTTCTTTTTACCCGCTTCGCAACTGCCAACCACTTTTTGGTCTTTTACTTCTTCAGTTGCGATTATATCCAGCGTATAGCCTTTAACACCTTTTGCCTCCAGCTTAGCGCTAATTTCAGACTTCAACTCTTCGCAATTTTTCTCTGCAAACGCAGGTGCCACTACAAAGCTCAAGGCCAAAAACGCAATCATCTTTTTCATTTCTTAAGTTCCTTTAAATAGAGTAAACAGATTGAGGTAAAACACTTACAAACGCCTGCGAATACTAGCTGCAAATTTCTTAACCGTAAATGAATATGCCTGAGCAAACGGAGCAAAGTTCGCAGTGTTAAATAACGTCAAACTTCATACGCATTGGAGCTAGCTCGCCTATACTCTTTTTCATCCAAAATTTTATCATATAATATAGTCTTAACATCGATAATCATAACTAACCAGAGCAACCCATGAAACAGAAACCCTTAGCCGTTTTATTGTCGCGCCATATTCTTAACCCAAGTTTAGTTGTCTCGCTTGCGCTTATCAGCAGTTGCTCGGGTAAAGTCCCCAGTGCGCAACTAAATCAAGCGCCCGCCGCCATCAATGCCAATGCGCTAGAAATTACACATCTCTCCAAAAAAGAGGCGGAGCAAACTGCGCAAAGTATTGAGCAGCAAGTAAGCATAAACCTCGCACCAGGCTTAAGCGCAAAACTCTGGGCCTCAGAAAAACTCTTGAGCGATATAGTTGCCATTAATGTAGATGACAAAGGCCGTGTTTGGGCTGCCATTACCACGCGCAGCAACAACTCAGAATTCGATATTCGCGGCTACCCAACGTGGGAACAACCCTCAATGAAGTTCACCACCGTTGAAGACCGCCGTAAGTTTTTACATGAAGAATTAGCGCCGGAAAAAAGTGCGCAAAACACCAAATTCCCCGATCGCAATAAAGACGGCAGCCACGATTGGCGCGACCTCGCCATTGTGCAAGAGCGCGTCGTGCGCTTAGAGGATACCAGTAACAGCGGCAGGGCAGATCTCGCTCAAACCGTAATACGCGATTTCAATACAGAAGTTACCGATGTTGCAGGCGGGCTTTATTATCACAATCAAACCGATGAATTATTTTTAAATGTCGCACCCGATCTTTGGAGCCTAAAAGACACCAATGGCGACGGCGCCATGGACACTAAAAAATCGTTGGCTACAGGTTTTGGGGTGCACATAGGTTTTAGCGGCCATGGTTTTTCGGGCGCGATTCTCGGGCCCGATGGCAGGCTCTACTCCAACATGGGCGATATAGGCTCAAGTATTACCGATAATGCTGGGAAAAAATGGCACTACCCTAATCAAGGCGTGATTGTGCGCAGCGAAATTGATGGTAGTAATTTTGAAGTGTTTGCTGCGGGCTTGCGCAATACCCATGAATTTTCGTTTGATAAATTTGGCAATTTAGTCAGTGTTGATAATGACGGCGACCACGTTGGCGAATACGAGCGCTTGGTATATTTAATTGATGGCTCTGATAGCGGCTGGCGCACCAACTGGCAGCTTGGAAAATACAAAGACCCAAAAAATAACACCTACAAAGTATGGATGGATGAGGACTACTACAAGCCTCGCTTTAAAGATCAAGCGGCGCATGTGTTGCCGCCAATTGCACCTTACCATGCTGGCCCCTCTGGCATGACTTACAACCCCGGCACAGCGCTAAGTGAAAAATGGCAAGATCATTTTTTTGTGGTGGAATTTGTCGGCTCACCGGCACGCGCAGGCGTTAATGCATTTACCTTAAAACCTGAAGGCGCGTCTTTTAAACTCGACACCGACCAAAATGTTTTTCGCGGCATATTGGCAACCGGCATTGATTTTGGCCCCGATGGTGCACTCTACATGAGCGACTGGATGGAAGGCTGGAGCCTAAAAGAAAAAGGCCGCATCTGGAAATTAGATACGCCGGAAACTGCCAACAATAGTGCGCGCAAAGATACCCAAGCGCGTCTTGCAGAAAGTTTTAGTGCGCATTCGCTACAAAAATTAACGGTGCTATTAACCCATGCCGATATGCGTGTGCGTCAAAAGGCACAGCTTGAATTAGTGGAGCGCAAAGCGACGCAACAATTGCAAGCAGTTGCGACTGATTCAGCGCATCAACTTGCTCGCATTCACGCACTCTGGGGGCTTGGGCAATTAGCGCGAAAAGATACCGCACAGGCCGCAGCCTTAATTCCATTCTTAAGCGATAAAGACGTAGAAATTCGCGCGCAGGCTGCAAAATTATTAGGCGATACCAAAGCGGTTACCGTGACTAATCATTTGCTGCCACTCTTAAGTGACAGCAGTTTACGCGTGCAGTTTTTTGCCGCGCAGGCGCTCGGTCGCCTAAACGAAAAATCAGGCGCAGAAGCTGTCATTACACCACTCATTGCCATGCTCAACGCCAACAATGATAAAGATGTTTATTTGCGCCAAGCAGGTGCTATAGCACTTGCGCGCATTGGCAATCAAGATGCACTTGCCAAATTAGCAACTCACCCATCGGAAGCCGTTCGTATTGCTGCGGTAGTTGCATTAAAGCGCCTAGAGAGCCCAGCACTCGCGCTATTCTTAAATGACTCCAGCGAATTTGTGGTTACCAACGCGGCACGCGCTATTAGCGATGATAATTTTGTAACAGCGGCCTTGCCCGCTTTAGCAAAATTATTAGATGCACCGCGCTTTACCAATGAACCGCTATTGCGCCGTGTAATAAACGCCAATCTCTATGCAACGGGAGCTAACAGTAGTGCAGAAAATAGCGCTCGCTTAGTGCGTTTTGCACAACAAAAAAATATTGATGGTGCCCTGCGTGCAGAGGCAATCAATACACTCTCAGTGTGGGCCCAGTCATCCGATTTCGATCGTGTCACCGGTCTACATCGCGGCGCCGTAACTCATGATGCAGCCCATGCACAACAAGCCTTAGCTAATGCGTATAAAAATCTCTTGGCCGATAAGAATAGTCATTTGCGCACCGCGGCTATTGCAGCCTTTGCTGAGCTTGATGTGAAAAACACGAACGAGTCCTTGATCAAAACACTCTCACAAGACCCTGAACCAGCCGTTCGTATTGCTACCTTAAATGCCCTGAAAAAATTTAAGCTAAGCGACATGAGTAAAGTGACTTTTGCAGCACTGAAAGATAAAGATCAATCGGTGCGCATGGCCGCTTTAAGCCTATTGCCAGAACTAAATTTACCCGTGCAGCAAGTTGTCTCAATGCATGATTTGCTGTTACAAAACGGTACTTCTGGCGAACAACAAGCGGCTTACACTTCTCTCGCCAATGTTAAAGCACCGGAGGCTACCGCAATATTTAAGCAGCAATTGCAGCACTTAATTGCGGGAAAAATTGCCAGAGAAGTCCAGCTTGATTTAATTTCTGCCGCAGAAAAAATAGATTCCGCAGAATTAAAACAATTACTGGCCACTTATGAATCTAGCAAAAATGCCACTGACCCTTTAGATGTTTACCGCGAATCTTTATTAGGTGGCAACGCAACTGAAGGGAAAAATTTATTTCGCTTTAATAATATGGCGCAATGTGTACGCTGCCATATGGTTGGTGTAAATGGTGCACGTGTTGGCCCTGAACTTACTACCATTGCCAGCCGTATATCGCGCGAGCAAATGTTAGAAGCATTGGTGAGTCCATCCGCGCGCATTGCGCCTAAATTTGGTCGCATCACCGCTGTGTTAAAAACCGGTGAACGCATTGAAGGTGCATTTGATGCAGAAACCAACACCACAATAACCATCAGCAGCAATGATAAAACGCATACCTTAAATCGCACCGATATCGTCAAAATCGAAACCAGCACCTCGGGCATGCCACCGATGAATTTATTGTTGGATCGCATGCAAGTACGGGATTTGGTAGCTTACCTAGCGACACTTAAAACGGAAACTATAGAAGGGCATTAAAAGAACTCCGTTCACCCTGAACGGGGAAATAAAATCCAATAAAAAGCCCCGCCAGTTATTAGCTGGTGGGGCTTTTTATTTTTCGTAATTTACACTTAAAAGATAATTAATATTTACAGGCTTTAGCATCTTCTTTTACAAAATAAGATTTGTAATTTTTCGCTTTTTTATCCATGCACCCTTTTAAATTTAACAATCGAACTGAACGGAAATCCGTGGGGTGTGATTCCGCTTGCAAGGCAATGAAACCTTGCTCCAGCGGCGTGCCATCATCTTTTTGCAAGTTGTTGTATTCAAATACTAACTTGCCATTAATAAAATGCTGCGCCAATTCGCTGCCATGTACCACTAATTCCGCAGTAACCCATTGGTCGCCATGAAAAGTATCGCTGGTAGAATATATGCAGTGATCTTTACGCAACTCACCCTTAATAACCACTTGGGTTGCCGGCGTGCAGAGGTTGCCCGTCGTGCGCGCATCTTTGCCATTACCACCTAATAGCTGGTATTCCATACTGAGCGGAAAATCTTGATCCACCGTCATGCTTTGCGGCGATTGGGCGTGAAACATAATGCCGTTATTGCGCAGCGCCCAAGCCGGGCCATCTTTCACTTGCTCGCCCACAAAACGATATTCCACTCGCATTTTATAATGCGAGTAGGGGCCGCTATTGGCAAAAATATGGCCAAAGACATTCCCAAAAGTTTCGTATTTATCATAGCGAGCTTGCAACAAGCCATCGGCTACGCGAAAGGTATCAAAGGCATTTTCGCCCGCGGGATAGCCCTTTAACTTTACCGTCCAATTGTTAAAGTCTTTACCATTAAATAAATCCACCCACTCTTCTTGCGCGGGCTTGTTCGCCGCCGCAGCGGAAAATGTCGCCGCGGCCAACAATGAGGCTAAAAGAGTTTTGTAAGCTCGATAAGTTTTCATATTTGCACGATCCCGTTTATTAGAGGTTATATGCGAAATGTAACCCATTTATAGGATAAATCACAAAATATTTACAAAACCAAACCCGGAATCGTCCCACCCTTACCATTCCAAGCGCTCGCCATTGGAATGCCAGAAGCCGCCCGTATTATTAATATCTAATTCTGCAATGCGCTGGGTTAAACGCTTGGCCGATTCTGCAGCAGAAATATCGCCACCAAAATTCACCATCGCCGTTTGCACATAACCGGGGTGCAAAAGTGCCACCGCAATACCACGCGGCTTTAAATCCAAGCTCAAGGATTTCGCGCCCGCATTGAGCGCGGCTTTTGACATGCGATAGCCGTAATAACCGCCAGAAGTATTATCCGCAATTGACCCCATGCGGCTGGTGATAAATGCAATTTTGGCACCGGCACTTAAATGGCCGAGCAATGCCTCAGTCACTTGCAAAGGGGCCTGCGCATTAACTAAAAACTGCTGCGTAAGATTGTTGTAGTCAATTTCCCCCAAATGATCGCCGTGCAAAATACCGGCGTTGTTAATCAGCAAATCGATTTTGATACCGGTTAACTGTTTAGCCAGTGCATGAATATCCTTTGGACTACTTACATCAACGCCGGTAATGACCTGCGCCTGTGTATCGCTTAGCTCTGCTGATGTCTTACGGCAGACGCCAATAACTTGCCAGCCGTGAGCGCTATATTCGTGAGCAAGCGCCAAGCCTATACCGCGATTAGCGCCCGTAATAAGTACAGTTTTCATGAAGAACTCCTTGAGAATAAGCGAAACAATTAAATACACCGCCAATTAATACAACTGCCACCTAGGACACTAGGGAGGCATAGGCGACAAAATAAACATCAACACAATTGCACCCCAGCCGAGAACAAGGCAAGATTCGCCCCGCAGAGCCAAACCGAGTGTTGCCGCGACTATTACAACACCGGATAAAATTAATAAGCGACCACCGCTCAGCCCAACAGTCAATTTTTTACACCAAACAAAGCGCCATTACCATGCCCAATAAATTAAAACACTCAGGGATTAAACTTTACGCTTTAACGCTAAAGAACATTTACCCGCTTATTTTGCTGATCTGCTCCTTCGGCATTTATTTCACTCACTACGGAACTCCCGGTGCCATGTTTTGGGATGAAAATTACCATGTCGCCTCTGCGCAAAAGCACATCGACGGCGTAATGTATATGGAGCCACACCCGCCCTTGGGCAAGATGCTAATGGGTTTAGCTGAAGCGGTAATCGACCCCAATGCCAATCTCGATAAACAAAAATTCAACTACACCGATCATATCGAAGGATCAGACACTCCCGCCGGTATGAAATACACGGGCTATCGCTGGCCATCGGTTGTGCTTATGGCGCTCTCGGTTTTATTTTTTTAC
>CAUOQW010000045.1:0-9920 GCA_963506825.1 uncultured Cellvibrio sp. | reverse complement strand
CAGGCTAGGGCGAAGGTGATAAACGCCGTGCCGCTGGTTTCGCGGGCAGTGTGGGTTTGTGGATCTAGTATGCCGGGTCTCCACAGGCCGTCTGGCTGTTGCGCTTTGATAAAGGCGGCGGCCATTTCCTTAAATTGCGCTTGGTAGCGTGGGTAGTCAGGGTGATCTTTGGGGAAGTGTTCAAGCACTTGCACCAAGCCCGCTACTGACCAGCCTGTACCGCGCGCCCAGTGAATGCTTTTGCCGGTGCGCTCGCGCATATCCAAGTAGGATTCATCGCGGAAGTACATACCAATCGCGGGGCGGTAGAGACGTTCAGTGGTTGCCCACCATTCGCTATTCATAAAATCCAAATAGCGCTTATCGCCAGTGACTTCGTACATTAACAGCCAACTCATTGGCCCCATAAAGAGCGCATCGCTCCAGCTCCAGCGGTCGCGATCTCTCGGCGATGCCCAATCAAGCGATGAGGTAGCAGGGTGCTCAAGTATGTAATCCAAACGCTCCTTGGTGGGGGTGATCATCCTAATGCTGTTAGCGTCAGAATCTTTGTGCTTTAAGTAGAGGTGCAAATAAGCCTGCATAACACAGTGGTCGTCGGCGTCATAAATTTGGTTGTGTGGTTGCCAGCCAATTTTTTCAGCTTGGGCGAGCATGGTGGCTTCTAAACCCAGCTTGGGGATTTTACGGTCGGCGGCTAGGTTGCCAATGTAAAAGGGCGCTAGCGTCCAAGCTCTTGGGTTGTAGTCACGCCCAGTGGGCAAATGTTGCCACTGCCAATTGGCGGTGAGCTTGGCGATTTTGGCGATGGCCTTGTTGTTGAGTGGCGCATTGATATTGGCAGGAACGGGCTGCTCTGGGCTTGGGTGCAGAGCTTGATGACGTTCCCAATTTGCATTCCATGCCAAGAGCGCTATGGGGGATAGGTTTTGAGTTGCACCTTTATCATTGCCATCCAGCTGTTGCACATTTTGGAGAAGCATTTGTGCTTGCCCCATGCGGCTCCACTGAACAGGGTCAAAGGAGGGTTCCCACGCGCCAACTGTATCTTTGGTGAGTGGGTGCTCTGACCAAACCGGTTTTTCAAGATTATCAATGCTGGCGGCTACCACCAACCCAGCTTGGTTGCGATAAATCAGGTGAAGCCATAATCCATTCCAATAGCTTTCAACCAACAGGGCTGCGCGCGACATAGGCAAGTTTTTGGTGCCTGTTCCGCCGAGCGTAAAGGGTTCGGCTGCTTCTGGGCCTTGAATCACTTGCCATTGATTGTTGTTGGCATAAAGCACGTGGAAGCGCGGTTTGCTGTTGGGTGTATCTGACCAGTAGGACGATATATAAGGGCGACCTTTGTTGTCGGCGGCAATCACCGGCGGATTCATCAAGTTGGATTTTTGCGGGATTTTAACGGCGTAATCGGCATTGGCTTGAGTGATGGGTAGCTTAAGGGCTTTGCCATCCAAGCCGGTCCACGTAACACCACCATCGTTGGAGCGTGCGTAAGCGAGGTCGTGATTGCTCGCGACATCGGGCGTTTCGCGCCAAATCCACGCGAGGTGTAAGTCACCTTTTTTATCCACGGTCATATCCCAATAGGCGTTGCGTTTGCCTTGGCCGTCAATCAACGAATCCTGTACGCGCTGCCACACTTGGGTTTTGGTGGAGTAGCGGTTCATCACTAGATTGCCATTGCCCGAGCCGCCATCGCGGTATTGAAACAACAAATCGCCATCGCCCAAACGATAAAACTGAGGGTAGGTGACACTCTGCTCGCGGTTGCCCAGCATGATTTGCGGCGCGGCCAACTCAAGGCTGCCGGGTGTTTTGCTGCGGGCATAATGCAGGGCGTTATTGTGATGATCCCACGAAACATGGAGATAGCCAGCGCCATCCACCACTAGGCTGATGTGATTGTGCGCATCTTTTACATTGCCTTTATGGCCGGTATTTTGAGTCTGCCAAGTGTCTTCCCCCACCTTGCGCTTAGCGAGCATCAAACTGCCATCGGCGGCGTAATAGCCTGCGTATTGGTAAACACTTTCGGTAAAGAGCGCCTGCCGCACACCCGCCAACACATTCACCGAACTGCCCGACCAAGCTTGGCTATCGAGTGGAATAATGCGGGCGGTGGAATCGGCCACTAATGCATGGCTCGAATGGCTGAGCAGAAGGCCTGTGCTAAGGGCAAAGGCAGCGAGGTATCCTTGGAGCTGTTTAGGAAGATTTTTCATTATGGGTTCCTGTTTGTTCTGGTGTTGCCGTGGTTGACTATTATCATATTTATTTGTGTGGCCGATTCTAAACCATTTAGTCAGTAGTCTCGCAAGGGGAAAAGTAAATAACCTGATAATTTGGATCAATACCGAAACCCGATCCTGCCTGTTAGACTGCGCGCCTGTATTTATTGCTTGAGACGCTTGATGCTGAACGAACTCTTCGCCATCTTGGCACCTATTATGATCTCCACCGGTATGGGCTACGCGTGGGGCAAAAGCGGCACCGAATTCCCTACCGATTTTATCTCCCGTATCGTTATGTACATTGGTACTCCCTGTTTAATCATTGGGGTAATGGCCAAGGTTGAAGTACAGCCCGCAGTGATGGGCGATGTTGCTTTAGCAACGGCGATTGTGATGACTGCGATGGGTTTAATCGGCTGGCTATGGTTGCGCAGCCTAAAGCTCTCTGTTGCGACCTATTTGCCGCCGCTGATTTTCCCCAATAACGGCAATATGGGCTTGCCGCTGTGCCTCTTTGCGTTTGGGCAAACGGGTCTAGCTTTGGCGCTTGGTTCTTTTATGGTGATGATGGTTGCCACCTTTACTGTGGGTTTACTGCTAGTCGCCGAAGGTAATTGGCGTGACCGTTTGCTCTCAGTCGCTAAGCAGCCAGTCATCTATTCCATGGCGATTGCCGTGGTCTTGTTGGTTACTCATACGGACTTGCCGCGCTGGTTGAGTAACACGGTAGATTTACTGGGCGGTATCGCTATACCACTTATGACTATCGCTTTGGGGGTGTCGCTCGCCACGCTCAAAATTCAATTCTTATCGCGCAGTATCGTCTTTAGCTTAGCGAGGGTGTTCGGTGGGCTCTTGCTCGGTTATATTGTGTGCCATCTTATGGGCTTAACGGGTGTTTCACGTGCCGTAGTGCTCTTGCAGTCGGCCATGCCTATTGCGGTGTTTAATTACTTGCTCGCGTTGCGCTATAACCGCCAACCGGAAGAGGTGGCCGCGATGGTATTAGTATCTACCTTGATTGCCTTTGCTGGGCTGCCGTTTTTGTTGGCGAGCTTGTTGTAGTTTTAGCGTTGAATCTCAAAAACTGAATCATAAAAATTGAAGAGTCATTTTATGTCTGGCGTAAAAGAAATCGTTTTAACCTTTAGCTGTCAAGATTCCAAAGGCATAGTGGCCGCCGTAGCCACACTCTTTGCTACCTTGGGTTTTAACATCAAAGAATCTTCGCAATTTGAAGATGTTGAACAGCGCCGCTTTTTCATGCGCACCGTATTCGAATGCCCAGCGGGTTATAACTTGAGCCAAATCCGCTCGCTGTTTAAGCCACTCGGCGAACAGTACAAAATGGATTGGCAAATTTCAGATAGTCACGTAAAACCCCGTGTATTAATTGCGGTATCGCAATGGGGGCATTGTTTGAATGCGCTGCTGAATAGCTGGAAAAACGGTTCGCTACCCATTGATATTGTTGGCGTAGTATCTAACCACCATGTCATGCGCGATTTAACGGAATGGTATCAATTACCCTTTCATTATTTGCCGATCACGCCATCTACCAAAGCTGAGCAGGAAGCGCAACTTTGGCAGTTGATGCAAGATTTGCAATCAGACTTTTTAGTGCTGGCGCGCTACATGCAAATTCTATCGGATGATCTCTGCCAAAAATTAAATGGCCGCGCGATCAATATTCACCACTCGTTTTTGCCTGGCTTTAAAGGCGCAAAACCCTATCACCAAGCCTTTGATCGCGGCGTGAAACTGATTGGCGCTACCGCGCATTTTGTTACCGCCGATTTGGATGAAGGCCCGATTATTGAACAAGCGGTTGAGCGCGTATCGCACATCAACTCGCCCGAAGATATGGCCGAGATTGGCCGCGATACTGAAGCCGTGGTTTTGAACCGTGCAGTGCGCTGGCATGCGGAACATCGCGTTTTATTGAATGGTAGCAAGACGGTGGTGTTCTCAAAATAATGACTATTTTACTATTCAAACTCCAAAACGTACCTGACGATGAAGCTTGCGATGTACGCGAACTACTTGCCGAAAATGATATTTATTTCTACGAAACCCACGCCGGTTTCTGGCGCTTGGGGGTGGATGGTCTCTGGTTGCCAGACGATTCCAATCTTGAACGCGCCAAAGAATTGATTCGTGTTTACCAAGCGGAGCGCACTGCCAACCAACAAAAAGTCTATGCGGAGTTGGTAGAGCAGGGGCAAGCGCCCACGCTCTGGCAAAACTTTAAATTGTCGCCCTTGCGCTTTGTGGTGCTGATGATTGCGGTGTTTTTTATCCTCACCCTAACGCTCGCGCCCTTTGGGTTTATGGGGAAGCAGTAGCCAATTGCTCAGACTCCTATTCTTTCACCGCTGAAAGAGCCTTATCTCAGGCGCTTTTTGTTTTTATCGCCCTGCTAATTTGGCCTAAACAGCCTTCTCATGTAGAATGCCCGCCTCGCAATTTTTAGCTCCGTTTTCGCGAATAATCGCCTATATCAGAGCACAATTAGGCAACCTATTATTAAGGCAGCTGACGCATCACCATGGAAATTAACCCGCTTTTAAACGCCCTGAAAGACCTGACCGAGCGCACCAATGTGCTTAGGGGGTATCTTTGACTATGCCACCAAGAAAGAACGCTTAACCGAGGTTGAGTTAGAACTCGGTGAATCCAACGTTTGGGAAAACCCGGAACGTGCCCAAACCCTCGGCCGCGAACGTTCAAGCCTCGAAAACGTCGTAAAAACTATTGATGACCTTGATACCGGTGTAGCGGATTGCCGCGAACTGTTGGATATGGCCGTGGAAGAAGACGACGAAGCCAGCGTTGCCGATGTACAGGCTGAAATCGAGCGCTTGGATACACAGCTCGCCGCCCTTGAATTCCGCCGCATGTTCTCCAACGAAATGGACCCGAACAACGCCTACCTCGATATCCAATCTGGCTCCGGCGGAACCGAAGCGCAGGATTGGGCAGAGATGGTATTGCGCATGTATTTGCGCTGGGGCGAAGCCAAAGGTTTCAAAGTTACGCTGGAAGAATGTTCTGCGGGCGATGTGGCTGGTATTAAAAGTGCGACTATTCGCTACGAAGGCGAATACGCTTTTGGTTGGTTGCGCACGGAAACCGGCGTACATCGCTTAGTGCGTAAATCGCCGTTCGACTCTGGTAATCGTCGCCATACATCTTTCTGTTCTGTATTTGTCTCGCCAGAAATTGATGACAATATTGAAATTGATATCAACCCCTCTGATTTGCGTATCGATACCTATCGCGCAAGTGGAGCGGGCGGCCAGCACGTAAACAAAACTGATTCGGCGGTGCGTATTACGCATATCCCAACCAACATTGTTGTGCAATGCCAAAACGAACGCTCGCAACACGCCAACCGCGATCAAGCTTACAAAATGTTGCGTGCAAAAATGTACGAACATGAAATGCAAAAGCGCAACGTAGAAAAGCAAGCGATGGAAGACAGTAAATCTGACATCGGCTGGGGCAGCCAAATTCGCTCTTACGTATTGGACGATTCACGCATTAAAGATTTGCGCACCAGCGTACAAACCAGCAATTGCCAAGCGGTATTGGATGGTGCACTCGACCAGTTTATGGTTGAGAGTTTGAAAGCCGGTTTGTAATAGGAGAATGATATGAAAATTATGAGAAGATTAGCTTCGCTGATGGTTTTATTTTTGTGCGTTGATCTTGTATGTGCGCAAGACTCTGTCGCGCCAGTTGAAAAAACCCTAAAAGTATATGATCTGAATGTTTTTCCAAATCCAAAAGATTACCCTGTAGAAATTACCAATACAGGTGCACAGGGATCAGTATTGTTGGCAATTCAAATTAATGAAGAGCAAAAAGTAACCTCGGCTGTGGTGAAAGAAAGTTCCCGTGATGAAGTACTTGATGCTTTAGCGATTAAGTTGTTGCTAAAGCCTGTAAAGCTTGGGTTCAAACCTAAGGACAATTATTCAACAAGCGAAATAAGAGTTACCTTCACAAAAGATGACCCATTTAAGTGGAAGTTTAAAACTTGTGAGGATGCAAATATTGATGGTGCCTATTTTAAGAAAATGAATCCTGATAAACCTGTACGTGATATGAGATTTTGGACATCATTGAGTGGATTGATGTTTATTACTTATTCGTCTCAAAAGACGTTTGCGAATTCTGATCTTAACAAAGTATTGGATGATGCAATTGCAGAATGTTTGGAGCATCCAGAAGATAATCTTTTTGATACCTATTTTCGAGTTGCCAAGATAAAGCCGACAGTGCAATAGCCTCAGTACACTCATAATTTCAAACCTATTTAAATTTACTTTAGCAATTACCAGTGATCACTATGACTAACGAAAAAAATTCAGCACCGCAAGAAGCTCAAGTGCACGATGAAAACAAACTCATTGCTGAGCGCCGCAGCAAGCTCGATGCAATTCGTGAAAAGGGCAATGCGTTCCCCAATGATTTCAAGCCGGTCAATAAAAGCCAAGAGTTGCAAAATCAATTTGGTGAGAAGACCAAAGAAGAATTAGAAGCACTGAATCATATCGTCAGCGTAGCGGGTCGTATTATGGCTAAGCGCGGCCCATTCTTGGTATTGCAAGATGGCGAAGGCAGCATTCAATTGTATGCTGACAAAGCTGCGCAAGAAATTATTAAAGATAAATGGGGCGTGTGGGATATTGGCGATATCGTTGGTATTAAAGGTGCGCTGCATAAATCCGGCAAAGGTGATTTGTACGTAAACTTGGAAGAGTATCAACTGCTCACCAAAGGTTTGCGCCCACTGCCTGATAAATATCACGGCTTAAGCGATCAAGAAATTCGCTACCGTCAACGTTATGTGGATTTGATTGTGAATCCAGAAGTGCGCGATACCTTTCGTTTGCGCTCCAAGTGCATCAACTTTATTCGTCAATACATGGTTAGCTGCGATTTTATGGAAGTAGAAACGCCCATGCTGCATGTAATTCCCGGCGGGGCATCGGCTAAGCCTTTTGTTACGCATCACAACGCGTTAGATATGGAAATGTATTTGCGTATCGCGCCTGAATTGTATTTAAAGCGTTTGGTAGTGGGTGGTTTTGAACGCGTATTTGAAATCAACCGCAACTTCCGTAACGAAGGTGTATCTACTCGCCATAATCCAGAATTCACTATGATGGAATTCTACCAAGCCTATGCAGACTACAAAGACTTGATGGATTTAACGGAAGATATGCTGCGCAAAATGTGTCAGGAAGTTATGGGCACTACCACGCTGAAATACCAAACTAGTGAATATGATTTTGGTAAGCCGTTCGCGCGTTTGAGCATGTTTGACTCGGTGTTGCACTCCAATCCGCAAATTACGGCGGAGCAATTGAGCGGTATTGAGGGCGCGACTAAAGCGGCTGAATCCTTAGGTTTAAAAATCAAACCAGGCACTCCACTCGGAAAAATCCAAACCGAAATTTTCGAAGAAACTGTAGAGCATAAATTGGATCAACCAACGTTCATCACTGAATATCCAATAGAAATTTCACCACTCGCACGCCGCAGTGACCACAACCCAGCAGTAACAGATCGCTTCGAGTTTTTCATCGGTGGTCGTGAATTAGCCAACGGCTTCTCTGAGTTGAACGATGCCGAAGACCAAGCCGAACGTTTTATGCAACAAGTCCGTGAAAAAGATGCTGGCGACGATGAGGCAATGCACTACGATGCTGACTTCGTTCGTGCATTGGAATACGGTTTGCCGCCAACAGCAGGTCAGGGGATTGGTATCGACCGCTTAATTATGCTGTTTGCAAATGCACCATCCATTAGAGATGTGTTGTTGTTCCCGCATATGCGTCCTGAGTAAGTGCTGATTGAAATAAAAATAGCGCCTTAGGGCGCTATTTTTTTAACTGGCATTCGTCATAAAGCTTAGCTGACTTGTATTTCTTGGTTAGGCTTCTTTCTTTGTCAGCTTCTGCCATTTCAAATAAGTTGCTGAGCGCCATAACCATTCAATGGGGCCGTAGTTAAAGTGCTGCAGCCAAAATTTACAAAATGCAATTTGTACTCCGAAGACGATAAAGCAAAGTACAGCATTCATTGCGGGGGATGTTACAAAAAATAAACCTAAACCAAAATGGAAAAATAAAATTACACCAAAAAGTGATTGGCTTAGGTAAGACGTTAAAGCCATTTTTCCAATATAGGAAAGTGGTGCAAGGCGAGCATGCCATTTTGGTTTCAACATGAGTAACGAAATGCTGGCGATATAAAAAACGGTCACGCTGGCATTGAACACATCGGCTAAGGAACCGCCAAACCAACGTACCCAAGGCGCATTTTTGAAATCCACTGCGAGTGCATTGGCTGTGACGCCAAATACTATGCCCACTACTGCGACCGCAATAATAAATAGGCCAGATTTTTTCCACACACTTTTGAAAAAGGCTTGATTTTTTTCTATATCATTAAACCATTGCAGTCTGCCCGCAAGCATGCCGAGTAAGAAAAAGCCGAAGGTAATAAAAAAGCGCCCTGAACTCATTTGATATTCAATCTTTTCTTTCATGGCATACATATTGTGAGCCACAACATCTGCAAAAGAACCTTGCGTTATGGCTGCATAATATTTCGCTCCATTTTCAATAAAGTGATCGGCAATAAACTCTGGTTTTCCTTGAACAAAAATAGAAATGGTTTCAATAATCTTTGTCGGTATATTGAGTATCAATAGGGCAGCTAAGATGGCGGTAGTTTTATTGCTGAGGTTGCGTGCCAATAATAAAAGAAATCCCAATGGAACGTAGATGGTTAAAATATCTGCGCGCCAAAATGCGTGGTGTATGATTCCAATAACGCCAAGAATAAGTAATCGCCATGCAAATCGTGAAGTCGGATTTTCATATTTGGCCGTTAAACCTTTTATTTGGATGTAAAAGCTTAAGCCGAATAAAAATGAAAACAGGGAAAAGAATTTGGCATTAAAAAACAGCATGTTGAGTGCTATTGCAATGCCGTTTGGAATATCTATATAGGCTTGGTATATCTTTTCCGGCAAGGGGCCGCCGGAATACCAAAAAATCATGTGCGCATAGAGAATGCCAAAGAGCGCAAACCCACGCAGTACATCAATAGTTAAGATGCGTGGCTGGGTAAGCGGCATAGCGGGTATTGGCGCAGTATTTTTGAGGAAGGTAACATTGCCCATGGAGTTTCCTTTGGATGAAGTTTTGTTATTTTGTATTCTTTGATGCAGTTGTAGAGGGTGCTGGCCTACAAATGTATTTATTAAGATGCATTTTCATGGGTTTTGGATGCATGCGCTTTTGAATTTAATGTAATTGTTTGAGTCATCCAAAAGCTCTTGATTCGGTGTTTATAACGATTACCAAAAGTCTGCAAGAAAGCTGTAAAAAATTATTGACCAGAATTCTCTTTAGGCCTAGTATCTAGTTGTGGTAGGTAAAAAAACCACAAGATATGGTGATAGTAGGTGATTGAACCCTTGGTCCTTGTCATCAAAGGTTCACAGGCTTCTGTTACTTCTGGCTTTGCAACGAGCTGTTTCCAAATTAATGAGTGAGGTGATTTCGACAATAGGAATTATGTACTGTGTTCTGACTGCAACGTTATATAGGTAGTGCGTTATTAATAGAAACTAGAAAGCTAAACCTTGTTGTTAACCTT
>CAUOQW010000044.1:0-10077 GCA_963506825.1 uncultured Cellvibrio sp. | reverse complement strand
CCAATAACTGTTCAAAAAAATCTGATGGGTCCAGATTATTAGACTTCGCATCGCCAGTAATTGCCACCTGCAACGGCTCAGCCACCGTAACTGTAGCTAGGGAGGAGGCTATAACCAAAACTGTGCACTGCAATATCGTCAATAAAAGGGCAGGCAATTTTGCCGAGTAAAACAATCTCATTGGCAGCTCTGTTATGGCAAAGTGAAGTTAGTTGGGTTATCTCTTGGTATAGACCCAAGCAGGCAATTATTCCACTTATGCGCCACATTTACTCTGCTGACTTCATTGCCCTGTTACCTAAGCTCACTCTGTCTCCCTGTCAAAAATCACTCGGTCTTCCCACCAAAAATCACTCTGTGATGGCAAAACCGTCTTCACGTAAACGAGCCATTTTGTAACGCAAGGTGCGCGCGCTAATACCCAAACGCTCCGCCGTGTTTTTACGGCTGCCGCCTTCTTTGCGCAAGGTTTCCATAATGATTTCGTATTCGCGCTGTTTTAAATCTGTGCCTAAAGCAGGGTTAGGCATGTAGGGTGTTCCGCTGATAAGTGCAATATTATCGCCACTGTAATGCGGCACTGCTAAATCCTGCGCAAATTCCCGCGCTGAATGCACATTGTGTACACCGCGCAATACAGTTGCAGGCTGATGGGTTTGGTATTGCATGGCCGCCTCCATTAAGTTGGGTTTTTGACTGTAGATATTGCCGGCATCCAAACCTAAATCAACTGCATCTATAGAGCTGCCGATTTGTAAAATTAATGCACGCTGCATAATGTTATCCAACTCGCGTACATTGCCCGGCCAGGAATAACTTAATAAAGCTTGCTGCGCAGCCATGGTTAAATTCGCACCGTGGCGATTTTGTTTTTGCGCGTGCTTTTGCAGAATTTTTTGCGCAAGCGGAATGATATCTTCCAAACGGTCGCGCAGTGGCGCCCACTGCAATGGCAATACACTTAAACGGTAATACAAGTCTTCACGGAATTTACCCGCTACCACTTGCTCGCGCATATCGCGGTTAGAGGTTGCGATTACACGTACATCCAATTTAATCGTTTTACGGCCACCCACTCGCTCCACTTCGCGTTCTTGTAACACACGCAATAATTTTGCTTGCAAACCGATATCCATTTCTGAAATTTCGTCTAACAATAGTGTGCCGCCATTGGCCTGCTCAAATTTACCGGGTGCGCTGGAGTGCGCGCCGGTATAAGCCCCTTTTTCGTGGCCGAACAACATGGCTTCCAACATATTTTCTGGGATAGCCGCGCAGTTAATAGCAATAAAAGGTTGATTAGAACGAGGCGAATGATTGTGAATGTAACGCGCAAGCACTTCTTTACCCGTACCTGATTCACCCACAATTAAAACGGTAGATTCAGATTGCGCAACGCGTTGCGCTAATTGTAAAAGTTGACGACTGGAAGGCGCATGGGCGATTGGCTCATCACCCTGAATTTGCGCAACACCTAAATGGCGCGCAATGGTTTCAACCAACACATTCGGTGCAAAAGGTTTTACTAAATAATCTACCGCGCCATTTTTTATCGCATCTACCGATTGGCTAATGCTAGCGTAGGCGGTAATCAACATCATCGGAATATGCGGGTAATTTGCTTTTACTTCGCGCAATAAATCATGGCCGCTCATTGCGCCCATGTTTACATCAGAAATAATCATACGCAGATCATCGTACTCTGCTAATTTTTTTAGCGCATCTTCGGCGTTGTTGGCGGTAACCACTGAATAGTCTGCCAATTGCAAGGTGTCGCTTAAAGCTTCACGTAAATTGCTATCGTCCTCAACCACTAAAATTTTTATGGTTGCGTTTTTATAATCAGATGATGAATTCATCGCCAATGCTGAAAGTGCCATATGTATTTCTCCTACCGATGAATGTTTGTTTCAAACTGGTTAATAGTTTAGATAGCCGCAAAAGGCATAAAAACGCTAGCGCAAGTGCCCTGCCCCTGCGTAGAGTGCAAACTAAAACTTCCATGGTGCGCACGCGCTACCGCTTTCACTACCGCTAAACCAAGACCAGTGCCCTGCGCTTTGGTGGTTACAAATAAATCGCCAAGATTCGGCAATAACTCTGCCGCAATACCGGGGCCTGCGTCACACACGGCAATCATCAACTGTGGTGCTTCTGCGGGATTTTTCGGTTGAGTAAGCGTAAAGGTAATGCGCAGTTTTGCGTTGCGCTCAATCGCTTGAATGGCGTTATTCACGAGATTCAACAAAGCGCCAATTAAGGCTTCGCGATTGCATTGAATAATATTTTCACCGCAGTCATTGCGCCATGCACATACGGATTCAGTTGTCATCAGTGGAACTTCCATCGCCTCTGCCAAAGCTTGCTGTAATTCATTTACACTGATTACATCTTTAAGTGGTAATTCGCCCTTGGCAAACACCAACATATCTTGCACTTGGCGCTCAATATTATTTAAACGGTTGCATATTTTTTCTGAAAATTGGTGACGTTTTTCATCATCCAATTTGCTGTTGCACAAATGACCGGCATACAACATAGCTGCTGATAAAGGTGTACGAATTTGATGTGCAAGCGCGCTCATCATTTTGCCCAAGGCAGATAAGCGCTCATGACGACTTAATTGGCTTTGCAAACGGCGAGTTTCAGTTTGGTCGGTGAGCAAAATAATTTGTCCGTCTTCACCTTGGTTACGGGTAGAAATACTGATGCGGCGGCCATCGCGTAAAGAAACTTCGTGGCCATCGTCTTGGCGCGGCGCAAAAGAGCGAATAATTACATCGCGCCAAAGCTCACCTTGTAAGGGCTCCCCCAAAAGATCAATCGCGGCGGGGTTACATTCTGAAATACGGCCAGAGGAGTCCAGCACCACCACGCCACCGGGGAGGAAGTTGAGCAGGTTCTCAAGGCGATTGGCGATTTTCTCTTTCTCGGCCAACTCTTGCATGCGCTGATCGGCAACCGTATTGAGCTCCTGATTCAACTCAGCCACACGGTTTTCAAGCATGAAGTAAGAGTCGGTCAGCTGTTGCGACATCTCATTAAACAAATCAAAGGCGTTTTTTAAATCCTGCCCTTTTTCGGCTGATTTAAGACTGGTCACCGCTGCAGGTGCCGGCTCGTCGGCCATTAATGGCACCAGCTTCAAAGGCGCATTCGCAGCATGAATTGTTTGCATACCCGCCATGGGCTGCCCCTCTTGGTTGTCACTTAGGTGATTAGCACTAGCGTCAAACAATTAACGCCAGACCTGATTCGTAAGAGAGGTTTTGCAAAGGCAATGCCAATAGATTTATTCTTTATTTATCAATAAGTTAAAATTAGGCGGCGCATTAGAAGTCAAAAGCTTGGCACTGCCACAGCACATATACCAAAACTAAAACCAAGCGCCAAATTCACTGACTCAATGCTACACTGAGCCACTTTTTTAATTGTTCAAACGCCTAGCATTAACGCCTACCACTAAAGGAGAAAGCAGTGGCTAACTATAACTTCGGCATCAATGAACCACCCCACAAACGCTGGCCGGTAGCCTGGTATAACCCAGCCGTCTTATTCCGCTCAGCGAGGGAAATGCTGGCCACTGCCAACCAAATTCGCAACTTGGACAGGCGCGAACTCTTTAAAACCGATTTCAAAGTCATCGACATTAAACCTGAAAACCCCCATGGCGATTTCTGGTGGGATTTTGTGTCTGACAGCGGCGATGGCGGCAATGCGACTTACAGCATCGCACGCGCCATGCAAACTCATGATTTGGCGATTGATGCCGGTGAATTTGGCCCATTCTTGCAGCCGCTACCACGGGGAAAACTGCTGGTATTAGGCGGCGACCTCGCCTACCCCGGCGCCAGCACCGAGGAGTATCAATACCGTTTTATTGAAATGTGGGAAGCCGCGCGACCAGAGCAAGATAGCACTCGCACGCTGCTTGCCATTCCGCAAAATCATGATTGGTTTGACAACATCTCCTCTTTTAACCGCCACTTTATTGGCAATTATGAGGACAACATTCTCCACGCCGATACCCCGCAAACCCGCAGCTATTTTGCAGCGCGTTTACCGCAGGATTGGTGGCTATTAGGACTGGACTTTGCCTTGGTGGGCGATTTGGACCGCGCACAATTCGATGCTTTTTCGAAGCTAGCCGCCAGTGATATGCAACCCGGCGACAATGCAATTCTGCTCTACCCGGAGCCCTACTGGACACGCCCTTTAGGCGATAACGCACGCGTTGGCTACCCCAAACGCTATCAGCGATTAGAAGAGCTGTTACTTGAACGCGGGGTAAAAATTCGCCTGCGTTTAGCGGGCGACTTGCACCTCTATGATCGCGCAACCGCCGCCCAAGGCGCGGGCTTGAATTACGACGATATGTTAGTCACCTGCGGTACTGGCGGTGCTTTTTTGCATCCCACCCACGCAAAATGCGTCACTAAAATAAAAATTCTGGACCGAGCCCAAGAGACCAGCGCCATAACCCCTGACTTAAAAGGCCGCACCCGAGTGGGTACTCAAGACGGTACGCCAACCGCCAAGCAGCGCACTTATTGTAAGAGTGCCTGCTACCCCAAAAAGAGTACTAGCCGCTGGTTATCAATCCGTAATTTATGGTCGCTGTTTAAGCCATCGCCCATCAAAGATTTGTACTCAGCACCCGCAGGCCGCGGCCTTCATAAAGTATTTCAGCGCTTGGGCGAAACAAAGGATTGGGTATTTTCCGGCAATATAGTACTACCCATTGTGCTTGGCGTACTTTATTGGCTAGCCGTTTATTGCAACAGCTTTGTATTTAGCAGTGCCTTTAAAGACAACGGATTTGTTATGGCAAGCCAAATCCCAACCTTGGAATACTTGGACTTTTTACGGCGCTGGTTTAAGGCTTTCTTTTTTAGCCCTTTAGCACTGACGGTGCATTTAAGTATTTTCTTTCTGTGTTTTTCCATTGCCATGGAAGACGGTTGGAAATCATTTGTTCCTGGCGGAATTCATGGGGCGATTCAGGTTCTAGCAGTACCCACCCTGTTTTATGTCATCACCCTTAAAGAGTCCAACCCTTATTATCAAGGGCTGTGGTTAACAGGCGGTGGAATTCTAGTGAGCGGAATTTTATTCGGTGTGTTTTTCTTTATCATGTCACTCGCAGGTTTAATGGCCAACAATGCGTTTTCCACCCTTGCCCACGAAGGCTACAAAGGCTTTTTGCGGTTTCGCATAGACACCGACGGCAACTTACACGGCTATATGATCGGTACCGATTCGGTGCCTAACCACTGGGTGACAAACCCCACCGCCGAACGCCCATTGTGGATTGAAAAAAATAGTGCAGATGCACCCAAGTGGAAAGTGCGGGATGTATTTAGGTTAAATAAATAATTTCACCTAAATCAAGGAAGGTTTATTTTGCAGAACCTTTAAGATCATTCGCGGCTTTAGAGAGAGAAATCGCTAATTGCGCAACACTGGCGACGGATTGCCGTGTATGAGTAGCATTGTCTGCCGTCGTAATTGCCGCGAGTGAAATTGCATTAGCTTGTTCCATAGCAATATCCGCCTGCGAACTTTGTTCTTGCATAATTTCGCTGATGTGATGTAACTGTGTTTTCATATCTTCAATTTCAGTGTGTATTTTACTGATGGAATCATTTGCTATTTCGGCATAGCCCACGCTGTTATTGGCGATTAATTGACAATCGCGCATGGAATCTACCGAGCTTAAGGCTTGCTCTTTAATCGACTCCAAATTTAAGGATATGGTTTTGGTTGCCTCGGCAGTGCGCGATGCAAGATTGCGTACTTCATCTGCCACCACCGAAAATCCGCGGCCAGATTCACCTGCCCTTGCCGCTTCAATTGCCGCATTTAAGGCTAGTAAATTGGTTTGCTGTGCGATGTCATAAATAATTCGAATCACTTGCCCCACGGTTTGCGTTTCATCGCTTAACTTATTAATCGTACTGGTGGATTTTTCAATTTGTTGCTCTAGCAAAATAATTTCACTGCGATTTTTTTCAATAACCTCTTTTCCTGTCATAGATTCATGTAACGCCCGATCTGAAGCAGTAACACTGATTGCAATCGTATCAGCCATATTCTGGATACTATGATTCAAGGTTTGTGTTGCATTCGCGGTGAGCTGTGCAGAATCCAGCAATTCTGCGGAACATACTTTTGCCGCTATCGCCGTTTCATTAAGCCCAGATGAAACACGGCTTAATTCGCTTTCAATGCTGATCATACCTTGTGCGGTATGATCCATTTTATCGACAAAGCTATTGGTCCAATCCGCAAGTGCACGCACCTCATCTTTCGCAAATCCTGAAGAGTCAATCCGTTTACTTAAAGGCTCTCCACACTCTGCCACATTCAAGAAAAATTTAGTAAGCGTTTTTATTTTCGACAACCTTTTTCTAATGCCAAAAAACCAGATAGCCAGCACAGGCGTTGCATAGGCCAATGGCATGTACAGTAAATAATCTTGCGTACTCATTTTCAAGGTATTAACAATCAACCAATTAGCAACAAAACCAAGCGCCAACGCAAATAATAATTGGGTCAAAAATAAATAATTTAAACTGCGCTGTTCATAAACCTCTTCCAAATCACCTTCGCACATCAAACCCCATACATCGGGCGACCCCGGCATTTGAAACGTCGAACCCGCCCCCACCACCGGAATATGACGGTAGTCGGGATAGCCGGGATAACTGACAAAAATGTTTTTACCTTTTTTAATGGTCTGCTGCACACCGGGATGCAACTCAGATGTTATAGGGTCAACAAAGCGCAATTCGAATTCAGTATGCTTCGCAACTTTCACCACACCGTTAGTGGTAAAAATTCCGTTCTTTAAATTATCACCGCCCGAAAAAGTGCTGTCTTCAAAACGTGAACGCGATAAAGCTGTTCCCGGCAAAATACTTTTATTAAAGTTAGACCCCACCATAAACAAATAATTATCGCCCGAACCGCGATAGACATGCCCATCTTCGCGCTGAATTAAATCGCTCAATACATCATTAGGTATACGCACGCAAACAGAACCAACCCTTTCGCCTTTCACAAGAATGGGTTGATAAAACATAAGCGTAACTTGATCGTGAAAACGGGAGGTAGTTGCACCCAACTTAGCAGTGAATTCGTCGCAGTAAGGGCCTAACAGAAATGGGAATTGTAAATATTGTGAAGGGACTTGGTTGCCATCCTTGCTACTAACTCGCTCAGCTGCGGTGGAAGCAAGAATTTCATTAGCAAGATTGATAATAAATACTTCAGACGCGTCTCTGTTCACATTCTGGAAACGCAGCAAACATTCAGTTAAATCATTCGGCCAATTCTGCTCCACTTCTGCTGCTATATAGGCGAGCCTAGCCCAATGTTGGTTGGCCCACTGGGTCATAATATTAATACGCGTAGCAACCATGCCCGCGAAGGTTTTTTCAATACGAGGAATATGACCACGATTAACAAGGCATGACATAAATAAGGAGGTTTTTGAATTCTTGCCGAACCAAGGCAACCATCGACTCTCTGCCCCATTAGGTGTCATTCGATATTGATCAAAATTCATAGTACTTGCCTTAGGCTGAATCCACTCGGCTTTCACTCTCACCCCCCTTATTATTTATGCAAAAGAATCCATAGACGAACAAGTTCCAATGCTAAAAGCAGCATAGAACAGTCTGGATCTTTTTCCATTGCAGTTTAGGAAGGGTTACAACAAGTAACTTAGAGGCCACACAAATATGAAAAACCGCACGATTTCAGTGCAAAAATATTCGAATTGTTGTTTGTCTACGGAGAAAATCCAATAAAGAGAGTCTGGTGAATAAAATCTATTTATTCACCGTTTGGGAGGACTACTGAAAACCTTATTTATCTAATGCGTTGCGGATCTTCTCAGCTGCTTTCTTCAAAGCCTCACCATCCGCATTTTTCGCGAAGGCAAAACTCAAATCGTCCATTGAATCCATTGGCACCAAATGAATATGAGTATGGGGCACTTCCAAACCTGCGATCATTAAGCCGATGCGGCTACAGGAGAAAAGTGATTTCATGGCGTTGGCAATTTTGTGGCTGAGTTTCATTTAATGCGCGGCGGTATCCGCCGGTAAATCGCTCCATTGATCTACTTCTGCACGCGGGATTACCAACACATGACCTTCGCGAATCGGTTGAATGGTTAGAATCGCAACCGCAATGTCATCTTGATACACAAAATGACCGGGGATTTTTCCTTCCATAATTAATGTGAATACACTTGCCATAAGACGCTCCTAAAAATAATTTTTCTTAATTAATAAATTGCTAGACCATAGCCTAATAGTTGCTTCGCTAAAACCTCATCCACCTGCGCGATGGTTTCATCGTGCAGTTCAATAAAGTCATAGCCGTATTTTTTGTAGAATTCTTGCTTATTTAATTTTTCGGCAAGAGCCGCAGCATTATCACTTGCGCCCCAAATATCGATGCAGACCTGTAACTCCGGTAAGAAAAAATCGACACTGATACTTTCATTGCCCACATGCAAACTGTAATCGCGCGCGTGATTAACGCCGGCAATGTACAACCAGTTTTCTACAATTAGTTCTTCGCGTGACTTAACGTGTTGTCCACTCAATGCCCGAGCAAATGATTGCGAGC
Organism: uncultured Cellvibrio sp.; assembly: GCA_963506825.1. GTDB lineage: Bacteria > Pseudomonadota > Gammaproteobacteria > Pseudomonadales > Cellvibrionaceae > Cellvibrio. The sequence goes on along the minus strand of CAUOQW010000044.1, from coordinate 1,434 downwards.
TCGACTGGGTAAAGCTCGTGCCCGTAATCTGCGCAATTGCTTCTAAAAAAAGCGGATTATCCAACAAGGCCTCAGGCCAAGTTGCATAGGGGACACCCGTCTGCTCACTGGCATGTTGTTCACCGCCTATAGTTTTACCGCGCGGTGTTAGCAACCAGCCGCGAATATGCTTTTTAATCCACCCGCGCTCGGCCAATAACAAATTTATTAAACGCGCGGGTAAATCGACTTTATTGCCGATATGAGTGGCGCTGAGCGGCGCCTCTGGTAAAAGACGCAGCAGCGGATGATCCTGAATAGACTCAGGCCAGGCAATGTATTCACCGTATTTGGGGTGATTGATATAAATCCCACCCTCAAATTTACCCTTCTCGGTCAGCTGCCAATGGTTATCCACCTTCACCATCCAACCGCCTTGAGCAAGCAGGATAAAAAGCTCTTTGCTTTCTTTATGAAGCTGACGCGCCAATGCGGTAGTGGAGATGTGCTTTTCGGACATAGATTTAACCTTTAATATTCCACTTACGCATCATTCAATAATGAATCTAACTGATTAAAAACACAGGACTTGAATAGTATTACTAAACCCATGGGTTCGCCCGTATAAATTAGATTTGACGTTTAATCATCTGCTCAACCCATTTTATGCAATATAGAAGTTGAACTTATTATTTACATAAATAATTCAACGTCAATCTATCTACTACAAGCAGTCATTCAAATCACGCAGAGCCGAATGGCACTCAGCTACTTAAGAAGGGAATCGTCATCTTCGCAAAGCGGAGATCCAGCTGTTGGCCGATTACAATCAAGAGCTGGATCCCCGCAAGCGAGGATGACGACTCCCTTTTCATACGAAATCATCTCAAAATGCGCTTAAGTAAGTGCCATTCCACACTGAGCCAGATTAATTACCAATTCCAACGACCAATTAACCAAGCATTAATGATTGAATATGATTCATATTGATTTAATTTGAAATGTATCGCATCATAAAACAACTTGTATACAAGTAGGCAAAAAATAATCCAGTACAACAACGACACATAATCTTAATAAATTGCAGGAAATCTCCATGAAACTGCTTATCCAATCCTTAGTTATCGCCAGCGCCTTAGCCCTATTCTCCATGTCGGCATGGGCACATCGGGCATCCACTAGCGCTCCTTCGCCGCGCCAAAGTTACAGCTTTGATCAAGGCTGGAAAATGGCAACGGGGGATAACCCTAAAGCTATAGAAGCCTCGTTCAATGATAAAAGCTGGAAGGCTGTCACCCTGCCCCATGCCTTTAATGAAGAAGAAAGCTTCGCTAAAGACATACACGAGCAATCGACGGGGATCACGTGGTATCGCAAAAACTTCAGCCTGCCTTTGGGCGCAAAGCCTGAGCATGTTTTTGTCGAGTTTGAAGGTGTTCGCCAAGCGGCGGATGT
>CAUOQW010000043.1:0-10161 GCA_963506825.1 uncultured Cellvibrio sp. | reverse complement strand
TGCGCCAGCTTCATCAACTGGTACGCAAAGCCAAACACAGTTTTAAATTGCAGTCATCACACGTCAATGCCCGCCTAAGCCTGACTGCATAACCATAAGTAAACGCCTTTTTATTTTTGAATAATGGAATAAAAGCGGCACATTTATGCAAAAAAAACACTACTCGCATAAACAAGCGCAACTAAGAGGTTAATGGAAAAGCGCTGATAATCTTCTATGCTTAAGCTATCTTCAACTGAGCTAAAGCAATGAATTTCATTGACGCGCTTCCCTCCATTATTTTTTCCTGCCGCCTCTCCGCAGACGATGAAATTGTCTTCGAGTACTGCAATCAGCGCATCAAACATTACTTATCCATAACGCCCACCGAGTTAATGCGCAACGCGAATTTGCTGTTTAATTGCATTAGCGAAACTGAGCGCGAGCCTATAAAAAAATCACTGCATAACGCCATTAAAACCCAGCAAGAATTTCACTGCGAAGTTGAAATGACCAGCCCGCTCAAGCCATCACTATGGATGTTATTGCATGTAACGCCCTCGGGTAACACAGCTAATGGCAATAGCCTAGGCGGGGTAATTACCGATATTACGGATAGCCACGCCACTAAAATCAGTGCGATTGAAGCCGCTAATCATTTTTTATATTTACAAGATCAATTGCCCGATAGATTTTATTATAAAGACCGCAACTCTATTTTTAGAGGCGGCAACAAAACCTGGTACACCTTTCACGGTTTCGCCAGCCTAACGGATGCGATTGGAAGATCCGATTTAAACTCCGGTGTATTTACCCCCGAAGCGGCGCAAGAAATTTTTTCACAAGAACAGGAGATGATGCGCACGGGAATTCCAATCCACAAACGCGAGCGTCACATTCGCGATGATGGTAGCTATATTTACGCCGATTCCAAAAAAGTACCACTCTATAACCTAAACAATGAAGTTATAGGTTTAGTAGGTTTAACGCGCGATATTACCGAGCTGGTTAAAACTGAACAGGCCCTCGAAAAAGCCAAACAAGAAGCGGTGCAAGCCGCGAAAGCCAAGAGTTCATTTTTAGCAGTGATGAGTCATGAAATTCGCACACCTATGAATGGCGTAATTGGCTGCGCTTCATTACTCGGCTCCACACCACTCACCACCGAGCAGGAACAATTGGTACACACCATTCAATCCTCAGGTGAAAGCTTGCTGGTATTAATTAACGATATTTTGGATTATTCAAAAATTGAAGCGGGTAAAATTAATTTAGAAAACTCACCTTTTCAGTTGCGTTTACTTATTGAGGATTGCATTGAGCTTTTTAGCAAGCAAGCCACCGACAAACAATTAGAAATCAATTATTTTATTGAAGCTGATGTACCCTTAACACTCAATGGCGATGCCACCCGCATTCGGCAAATTATCAACAACTTGGTTGGCAATGCGATTAAGTTTACCAATCGGGGCGAAGTGTTTATTGATGTCTCGCTCACCACTATTGATAGCTACAACCACCACTGCGGTTTACTTATCACCATAAAAGATACTGGCATTGGGATTTCCGAAGAGAACCAAAGCAATTTATTTAATGCCTTTACCCAAGCCGACAGCAGCATTACCCGTAAATTTGGCGGCACGGGTTTAGGTTTGGTTATTTGCAAAAAAATTGTTGAACAAATGGAAGGCGATATTTGGTTTAAAAGCCTGTTGGGTGAAGGTACAACCTTTTATTTAACACTTACGCTGGATTTTGAAGTGCAGGACAACGATGGCAGCAACACCCATGCAATGACCGACTTAAAAGGCATTCGGGTTTTGATTGTGGATGACAACACCACTAACCGCAAAGTGCTCGCCAATACCGTTATGCAATGGGGCATGATTCCCGCCGCATTCCACTCGCCAGAAACCACACTGGAGAATTTAGCTTTTGGCCACGAATATGATTTGGTGTTATTAGATTTCTGCATGCCAAAAACCAATGGCTGTGATCTCGCGGCGAAAATAAAGCAGTTGCCGCATATGTTTAATAAACCCATTATTATTTTAAGCAGCGCCACTACCCAAAAGGATGACATGCATCATACTGATGCCTGTCTGCTAAAGCCGGTGCGAAATAGCATATTGCATAAAACCATTGCGCAAGTTATGGGTAAAATTAGCACGCAACAGATTAGCAAACCTAAACGCGTTGAACCGCTCACCGTAAAAAACACCCGCATATTAATCGCTGAAGACAATACGGTTAATCAAATGGTTATCGCCATGATGCTGAAGAAATTGGGCTACCACAATTTCGCATCAGTAGCCGATGGCGAAGAAGCCGTGGAGCAGAGCAAGGCAATTGCATTCGATATTATTTTTATGGATATTCAAATGCTGCGCATGGATGGCTACACCGCCGCAAAATTAATTCGCCAACAATCGCAAGATGCTACTAAACCCTGGATTATTGCGCTCACCGCAGGTGCGCAAAAAGAAGATAGCGAGCGCGCCTTTGCCGCGGGCATGAATGCCTTCACCACCAAACCCATTCAACTTGAAGGTTTAAAAGCGGTATTGGCTCACGCAGAAAATTCCCTTTCACGGGAAACCTAGCATCCGTCAATTACAAACCCAATTCCGTTAAACTTGCGTGCTCATCTGGCCTGCGGCCTTGGGGCCAATGAAATTTTCGCTCGCTCTCAGCAATCGCCAAATCATTAATACTCGCATAGCGTTTTTGCATTAAGCCCTGCGCATCAAATTCCCAATTCTCATTGCCGTAAGAACGAAACCATTCACCTTTATGGTTATGCCATTCATAGGCAAAACGCACTGCAATACGGCTGCCCTCAAACGCCCACAATTCTTTTATCAAACGATATTCATGTTCGCTCGCCCATTTCTGGGTAAGAAAGTTTTCAATTTCAGTGCGGCCATGAATGAACACATTGCGATTGCGCCATTGGCTATCGGGCGTATAGGCCAGCGCTACTTTTTGCGGGTTGCGATTATTCCAACCATCCTCCGCTGCACGCACTTTTTGAATGGCGGTTTCGCGCGTAAAAGGTGGAAATGGTGGAAATGGTGGAAATGGTGGGCGCGATTCTAGGGTAGTCATTAGCAAGACCTCGTTCTAGTGAAATGAATAAACCGCACAAACAATTGCGATTAGACTAAACAGAAAACTCAACTGCCCAGCGAGTTTTAAACGTTTTAAATAAACGCCTAAATTACCTTGCTTCGCCAACTGCATTTGCACAGTGCCATAAATACTTAATAATAAAATGATCAGTACGGCGGTAAGCTTAAGCATCACTAAAGGCATTTGATGAATAGCCGAACCATAAGGCATCAATAATGGAACGCCTGATACCAACAACAAGAATAATCCCAAGTAAGATAAGTAACGCAGGGGAAATAATGTTAACAAAACCTGCACACGAGCCTGCTCCGGAAACTGTTTACTTAAAAACCCAATTACAAAGAGCGCAAAGCCACTACCCGCACCCACCACCAATCCTATAAAGTGAATTAACAATAAAATATCTCGCACGTACCTCTCCTTAATTAGGTCATTTTAAATAGAAAAAAAGCCGCAGAGTTTAAGCCCTTATGCCCGGCATAGATACAAATCCATCGAGCTTTTCAATTCGTGCCAACCAGTTTTCAATATGAACATAAGGGGTGAGTTCAACCTTGCCTTCATTCACTAAAGCAATGTAAGGATAAATCGCAATATCTGCAATTGTAATTGCATCTGTTGCCAACCAATCGCGCTGCGCTAAATGTTCATTCAATAACCTAAGCAAGCTTTCCGTAATAGCAGTGGCTTCTTCCAGATTAATCGCGCGGCCAAATTTATAATGCAAACGCAAGGCATTAGGCCCACGTGCAACTTCATTTGCCGCTGTAGAAAGCCACGCAATAATCTGTGCCGCTTTTAACGCATCATTGGGAAACCAATGCTCCGCACCATAAGCACGCGCCAAATAAACCAGAATGGCCTGACTATCGCGAATAATCTTGTCGCCATCTTTTAACGCTGGCACAAGACCAAATGGATTTATCGCCAAATAAGCGGCAGATTTTTGTTCACGCTCTGCACCATTTAACAGCTGACTTTTATAATCTACACCGAGCAGCGATAACATCATACGAACTTTGTGGCAGTTGCCCGATAAACCAAATTCAAATAGCTCTAACATAATCAGCTCCTAATTATTCACTTACTGAACACGGGCCGCCGTAATGCGAGTCAGTTAATATAAATATCACCGTTCATCCTGAGCCTGTCGAAGGACTATAAACACTGACCCTTCGACTGCTTCGCGCTCAGGGTGAACGGAAAATTAATTACTTCTCTTAACTGACTAGCATTACTCCATAAGCTGCATTTTTAACATTTTATTTTCTTCAATTAAAGGCATCAGCACTTGTTCAAGGTCTGCCTCCGTAAATCGCTGGGTAATATGTTGCGGGCAATTCCACTCAACTGCTTCTACGCGAATAACCACGCCACGCTCTACAGTCGCGTTATATTCCGCATGACTTAGCAACGCCATTAGCTCAGGATTTTCTGCTTGATGAAAAATCTGCGCGTGGCCCCAAATTTTTAAACGGCGACGATGCGCATAATCCATCAAAATTAAACTGACACGATCATCGTGATTAATATTGCCAACACTGATGTATTGGAAATTTCCGCGAAAATCCGCATAGCCAAAATGGCGATCATCCAACACCTTTAAAAACCCAATTGGCCCGCCGCGATGCTGCACATAAGGCCAACCGTTTTCACTCACAGTCGCTTGATAAAAACTATCGCGCGCGTGCAGAAACTGAATTTCTTTTTCACCCAAACGATTGCGCAGGTCATTGGCAAACTCAAAGTGTTTATTCTGCTCGCGGCTGCCGTAGCGCTGCTGCGCAGCTTTTACACTCTTGGTAAAGGTAATGTCGGCAAAGGCGCGAGGCATAAGTGGCTCCTTAAAAGTCAGGCATAAATTCATACTCTGGCCATATTGCCAAGCGTCCACCAAATAAAGAATACTCACCAAAAGCAATTCATTATTTTCAAAACAGGAATAATCATGGATAGGTACACCGAACTCCAAGTCTTTGTGGGCGTTGCTGAGTGCGAAGGTTTTGCGGCTGGCGCACGTAAACTCGGTGTATCGCCACCCGTGGCAACCCGCGCAGTGGCCGATTTGGAAACGCGTTTGGGCGTAAAACTACTGACCCGCAGCACCCGCCACGTACGCCTGACCGATGCCGGCAAACGCTACTTGGACGATGCCAAACGCATACTCGCTGAGATTGCCGAGGCCGATGAAGCCGCTACGGGCATTAACGGCGAACCCAGCGGACATCTCGCCGTTACCGCGCCAGTATTGTTCGGGAAATTATTTGTGTTGCCGGGCGTTATCGACTTTTTAAATCGCCACCCCAAGATGGAAGTAAACGCGCTCTTTTTAGATCGCGTGGTGAATTTATTAGAAGAAGGTTTAGATGTAGGCATTCGCATTGGCGAACTAGCAGATTCAAGTATGCGCGCCATTCGCGTGGGCACGGTTAAACGTGTGGTGTGCGCCGCACCGAATTATTTGGCGCGCGCAGGCACCCCCAAACACCCCGACGAATTAAGTCAGCACACTATTATTACCGCGAACGGATTAAATGCGGGCACCGAATGGAAATTTTCCGACGGCATTAACACTCGCATTAAACCCCGTTTAAGTTTTGCCACCAACGACGCCGCTATAGAAGCAGCCGTTACCGGCTTTGGTATTACGCGCTTACTCTCATACCAAATTGCACCGCATTTGGCCGACGGCCGCTTAGAAATTTTATTAAGCGATTTTGAACAACCCAAGATTCCCATTCACGTTATTCACCGCGAAGGCCGCTACGCCTCTGCAAAAATTCGCAGCTTTGTGGATTTAATGGTGGATAGATTAAGAGCAGAGAAAGCGTTGAATTAAATGCTCACTGGGGGTTGTGCAGGAACATTAGAATTAACTTGGATTTGGATACTACGGGTTATATAGTTGGGGCAAGCTCATGAACTGTTAGGCATCAATATGTACTACCAAATACTTGTAAACGGAATAATTTTAGGTACGGTTGGCCATCCTAATGTTAGAAACATGCACCTTTCTCTTCAGGTTGAAGAGAAACCCATAATTTTTGCGAGTGCTGTATGCGAAGAGAATGAAAGTCTATACTTGATTTCATGGTTTCAACATACAGTATCAGCTACAGACATCGTTGAATTTAAAAAGGTGTGCGAAGCCGTTACGCCAGAGCCCATTAAAAAATATAAAATGAGAAGCTCTACAACTGAAAATTAATATTGTATATATGAAAAACTGCCTAAAAGTTGTTGCGACACAGCTCCTTAGACAGTATTTAATGTTATGAGAACAAGAATGATTGAACTGAGAGATTTTTTAAACGAGGATAAAGAACTTCTGGTTTCATATTTGAACGAAGAGTGCGTGACAAAATATTTATCAGTAAGATTACCGCAGCCATATACGAAAGAAGCTGCGGCTTGGTGGGTAAGTACCGGCAGTAAAATTGGCACTGTTAAAGCTATAACAAAAAATGGCGTGCTGATCGGTTCAGTAAGTGCCATTCCAGGTGAATTTGAAAAGCAAAAATCTGCTGAAATTGGTTATTGGATTGCAAAGCCTTTTTGGGGTAAAGGTTTTGCTTCCGAAGCTTTAGCTGAGTTTTCTAAAACTATATTTCTGAATACCGATATAGTTAGATTATATGCGCCGGTTTTTGAAGGCAACACTGCCTCCGCAAGAGTTTTAGAAAAATGTGGTTTTAAGTTAGAGGCAATATTAGAAAAAGCCATTTATAAAAATGGACAGTTTTATAATGAGCATCACTACGCGAATGTCCGCACATAACAAGCTCAAGTACTGCCGCTTAGCGCAGCGGCAAAAGAAGGAGGTTACATGGTAGTTCGTTTCTGCATTATTCTTATTTTGTTTGTTAGTGGCTGTAATCCTAGCCCTGAAATAAAGCCTACAATTGACAATCTAGTTGGCACCTACACATTAATGAGTGCCCCAGAAATTTGCAGGTTAAAAACCCCAGCCGTGAGTTCGAAAATAACGCTTAAAAAAGATTTATCTATAACAATAGAAAACATGCCAGATTGCATACATCATTTAGGTGGCAAAACAACAGGAGAGTTGTTAAGTGGCGTTGGCACTTGGGCAATCGTTACTCCTGAGATCGAATCATCTTACGGAATAATGTTTGATATAGCCGGTGAAACTACGTTGAAGGCTGGGCTATACAATAAACTGGCTATTGAAGGAAAAGAAAAGCCCTTTAAATTAATCTACATAATCGGTGACCCAGACAGCATGAATCAATTGTTGTTTGAGAGGCTCAATTGATGTATTTATTTTGCAAACTATAGCTATTATTTTCACGCAAGAAAAACGCAGCGCGTAACTCAAAAAAACTACCGCTAAACTTAATTGTAGGGACATCACTAAATCATGAAATATTTCTTTATATTCGTATTAGCATCCATTTGCTCCATCGCTGCCGCTAAAGAAGCCACCATTACTCCTGAATTTATAGAGTTACTGAAGAAAAACCACCATGAAAAGTCTCTAGGAACAAATTCACCTGAGGATTTTTTAGCTTCGATAAAGACTATTGCTGACAAAGGTGACCCTTCAGCTCAATTTCTTTATGGGATGATTCTTTCACAAGAAAATCGTTCTGCGTCAAAGCAGTATTTATCATCATCTGCTGCTGTGGGCTGCGCAGGCTCTGAAGCTATGTTGGCGGTAATCAATATGATTGAAAAGAACAGCGAAGAAGGTGTAAAGCTTCTTAAATCCTCTGCCAATAAAGGCGATGCCTCGGCTCAAGCAGCCATATCTGGTTTCTACAAGAGAGGTGAATATGGTTTTGAAAAAAGCGATATAAAGACTTATGCGTGGCTAATGCTCGCGCAAAAACAAACATTTTCACTTGGCGGCCTGAAATCAATTGAGCAAGGAATGAATGAACTAAACCTAAGCGAGGCCGACATTAAAAAAGCCAACATTGAATTCAAGGCATTATCAAAAAAAATAAAGAAACAAGATTATTACTTGTGTGGACAAATGAATCTTGATGCATCCAGAGCTGAAAATATTGAACCCTACCTTAAAATACAGTAAAACATTGCAACTTAAATCACTGCTTAGCCAAGTTTTAAATACAAGGAAAAACTCAATGAATATTAGAGCAGCAAACAATGCAGATTCAGAAGCGGTTAAACGTGTCGTTTTTTCTGTACTGCAAGAATATGGCTTGAAACCAGATTCAAATTCAACCGATAAGGATTTGGAAAATATCGAAGCGAGTTATTTTTTAAAGGGTGGTTATTTCGGTGTTGTAGAAGAAAACAATAGTATTGTTGCCACAATCGGCTTGCATAGAGAAAACGCTACAACCTGCGAGCTCCGAAAAATGTATTGTTTAGCTAGCAGCAGAGGTAAAGGCCTTGGCAAGAAGCTGCTAGAGTTTTCGCTTGTAAAAGCCAAGGAACTAGGTTTTTCACGCATAATGTTGGAAACAGCGTCGCCCCTTAAAGAAGCTATTAGCCTTTACAAAAAATATGGTTTTGTTGAATATAAACCTGACCACTTATCGTCGCGGTGCGATCAGGCGTACGAGTTGTATTTATAAGGCCCTAATCAGCAACTGCCATAAAAAATCAATACACCCACGTCAACTTCCCAAAAATACTGCGTTCGATTTCGGCGGCATTTACATCCGTCACACTGCCAAATTCGCGATGGGTTTTGTCGAGTAAGTTCTGACACACTAGATTGAACCTTAGGGTTTTACTCAACTGACCGCCAAGGTTTAAATCCAGACGCGTGTAAGATTCTACATTTCCGCCGGGTAAGTTATCCACGTAAGACGCCGTGGTATCCAGTGTCCAAGTGTCGCTGATATTCCACAGACTTTTCGTGCCCACTTGGTGGGTTGGGTAGAGCAGCTCCGCACTTTCTTGGGATGGGTTTAGCGCGGTAACTTTGAGCTTTAAAAAGCTGTAATCCAACGCGAGTTTTAATCGCTCATTGATGGTCCAATTCACGCTGGCTTCTATGCCATGCGATTTGCCTTTCATATCATTGGTAAATATAAATGGAATAAAAAAGTACGGCGCATTTACGCCGGTAGTGACCAGCCTAAGTGTGCCGGTCGCTATGGTTTGCAGTTGGTCGTAGTCGTTATAAAACGCGGCAAGATCGACCGATACACTGGGGGTTATTTGATTGCGGTAACCCAATTCATAGGCTTTTAGTTGCTCGGATTTGAAATGATCATTGGGGACAAATGCAGCTCTTGCGGGAATCACTGAGCCCGCCACTGGGCCGGTCGCCAAGGTACTGGTTAAATCTTCTTCGATGGGTGTGGGCGTACGCACGGCACGGGAGACTGAGCTCCAGAACATTTGATTCTCGGTGGGGTGCCACTGCAAGCGCAGGTTGGGCTGTACTTCAAAGCCCGAAAAATCATTGAATTCAAATTTGGAGCCAAGGGTTAAAAACCAATGCTCTGGCGCAAGGGTAATTTTGTCTTGCACAAAAGTGCTGTAAAGACCGGTGCGGCGTTGCTTGGGGTCAAACTCTACATTTTCGTTGCCGGTTTCATTATCAGACATGTAGCGAATGCCCGCGCCAGCCACCAACTCATGGGCACCCATAGCGGCAAAGTTATATTGCATTTCCACATCATAGGTTTTGCGGCTATCAATAAAGTTAAACGGCTCATCGCGCCGCGCCCAATCCACATAAGCTTGTACACTCAGTTGTGAGCCATCTTCACGTTTATCCGCCCAGCGTCCCAAAAGATTCACACCATCATAGACGATGGTTTGATTCTCTATGGGCATGAAGGGCGCAACCAACCTGTAATGGGCTTTGCGCTGGTGGGTTTTATTGCGATAGGCATCGCCCTGTAGGGTAATTTCATCGCCCCAATCAATTCGAAAACCGCTGCGTATACCATCCCAATCATCGTAGGTATCACCGCCGCCGGGCTTGCGTGAATTATCGCGTTTGAAGGCTTTGGTGTAGACGCGATAAAAGCCCTCATCGCCAAAACTGCCACCGTGACGAACACTGATATTGGCTTCTTCATTACCGTAGAGAAGGCTGGT
>CAUOQW010000042.1:0-10227 GCA_963506825.1 uncultured Cellvibrio sp. | reverse complement strand
CACCCAATTCAACACCTTGGTTTCCCATCACGAACAGCTCGAAAGTAAGCTGGTGTCGGCGATTATGGCCGCCCATCGCGTACCCAACGGCCCAGCGCATATCAGTATTCCCGCCGATATTTTGCGCGCACCGGCCACTATCAATACGCATATTCATAGCGACTTGTTAGTTCACGATTTCTCCATGTCGGATGAGACTGCAATTGTACGCCTGTGCGAAAAAATGAGCCGCGTGGACAATATAGTGATGTATATCGGCAACGGCGCCGGCAAAGCCAGCAAGCAGATTATGGAGTTTATCAACCTCACCGGCGCAAGTTTTGTCACTGGCCCTATGGGTAAAAGCTGGGTAGATGAAAAGCACCCGCAATATCGCGGCGTCTATGGTTTTGCCGGCCACGAAAGTGCCAATGCACTCTTACAAAGTGACGAAGTGGATTTAATTTTGGCGGTAGGCGCTGCCCTCGGCGAGTTGGGCACCAGTGGCTGGAAGGATGATTTACTCAATACCAAACTGGTGCATATAGATTCTTCTATTGAACACTTCACCCGCTCGCCCATGGCCAACCTGCACGTGTTTGGCAATATAGATGTGACCTTTGATCGCCTCTTGGTAAGCGTACGTGAAGCCCGTAAGTGGGGCAGAAAATGGGACACCCTACACCCCACCAGCACTCGCAATATCAACGGCGGCTATGCGCTTCTGCGCAACCCTGAAAAATGCTTGAGCAATGAGAGCCCTGTTAAACCCCAGCGCTTAATGCACCACCTGTCGCAACACCTTCCCGACGACGCTCGTATTTTTGTGGATGCCGGTAATGGCTGGTCGTGGGCAACCCACTACCTGACCCGCAGCAATAATGAAGGCCTCTATCGTATCGCCATGGGTTACGGCTCTATGGCATGGTCGATTGGCGCAGCGATTGGCTCTGCCATAGGCAATCGCGCGCCCACCCTGTGTATTGTGGGCGATGGTTCCTACTTAATGAGCGCGCAGGAAATTACCGTAGCCGCGCAACATCAGCTACCAGTGGTGTTTTTGGTATTGAACGACGCCGCCATGGGTATGGTGATGCACGGCCAGCGTATGGGCCAGCAAGAATCCATTGGTTGGCAGCTCAATACCGTCAACTACGCCGCCCTCGCCCAAGCCATGGGCGTTGATGGCATAGTGATTGAATCGCCCGCCGAATTGGATGCCTTGGATTTCGCGGCGCTGTTCAACAAAAATGGCCCCACCTTGATTGATGTGCGCATTGACCGCAACGAAGTTCCGCCCATGGGCGACCGCGTCAAAGGCCTCGCCGTCAATGGTTCTGCCACACCTGGCGGCTAGAATTTCACGCAGATCAAATTGAGATCAGATTGTTTTAAAAACAATCTGATCGAGATTTTTTGTCCTCAAAAATGGCGCCTTGGTATTTATTCAGCTAGCATGAACTCTTAAGTGGAGAGCCATGTGTGTTATCAAATACTGACAAGACTAATCCAGCAGCTTCCAACGTCTGCATACTAATTATTAATAACGACCCTTCAGCCCAGCAAAAAATCCAGGATTGTTTGCTGCCTTCTGGCTATTCCCAAATAACACTCGTCGATTCTGCCAAAAAAGCCTTACGCTATTTGCGCAACCAACCCGTTGACCTCGTGATTGTTGATGTGGATACCCCAGACCTCGATGGCTGGCGGCTATCGCGCCTGATTCGCTGCGGCATTTTGCACTGCCGCGCCGATTTGCCCATTGTGATTATGGCCAGCACTTGGTGTGAACGCATTGCCGAGGTAACCGCACGCGAATACGGTATTAACTATTTGCTTCCGCTTGATCACCTCGCCAAGCTACCTGGAATTATTCAACAACTAGCGCAAGAGCGCAGTTACGAGCCACCTAAACCACGCTTATTGGTGGTTGAAGATTCACCTGATACCTCAGACTTGATTGAACGTGTACTTGCCTCCGCCTTTGATATTGAGGTAGCCGCCGATGGCGCCGAAGGTTTGCAGGCCTGGAAGGAAAGGCGCCACGATTTAGTGTTGCTGGATGTGATGCTACCCACCCTATCTGGGCACGATATTCTGATTGAGATTCAACGCGCCGATCCCAATCAGCCTGTAGTGATAATGACCGCGCACACCACCATCGACCAAGCTGAAGAGTTAATGCTGTTGGGCGCGGTCGATTTTCTGCCCAAACCTTTCCGCGCCGATCAGCTGCGCAAAGTGTGCGATATTGCAATTCACCGCGAAGATTATTTAGTCAGCAACGCGCAATTTGCCGCGCGCGTAAAATCATTGGAAGAGCGTGAGTTAGAATTCCGCAATCTCTATGAAAGCCATCACCAATTGCTCGATGATTTGCAATCGGTGGTGATGGAGTTGGATGAAAACTTAACCATCTGCTTCTTAAACCGAACTTGGGAAACGCTGATGGGTTATCCCGTCGAAGATTCCATTGGGCGACCGATTGAAGACTTTACCTCGCCCGAAGATGCACAGCAGTTTTCCGTTTTCAAAGCAAAAATTACCGCCGCGATTCACGAACAAAAATCCAGTACCGAAATTGAACTCTGTTTGCGCGATGTCAACGAGCAAAAAATTTGGACGCAATTAAAAATCAGCCGCTCAACCCGCAGCGAACAATTTTCAACACTCACCGTTTGCCTCGACAACATCACCGAGCGCCGCAAATCCCAAGAGCAACTCAAATACTTGGCAATGCACGATTCACTGACGGGGCTGTACAATCGCCACTACTTTGAATCCACCCTACAACAATTGTCAGACGATGCCAGGTACAAGCAGCGCCAACACGGTTTGGTCTATTTAGACCTGGATCACTTCAAAGTGATTAACGATACTTTTGGCCACCAAAAAGGCGATGAAGTGCTGCGCGAAATGTCAGCGCTGCTCAGCCGTCGCATTCGCAAACCCGATATTTTGTGCCGTTTGGGCGGCGATGAATTTGCGGTTTTATTACGCAATGTGAGCGCGCAAGCTGCACAAGATTTTGCGCGCGAAATTCAAAAAGTGATTGGTGAATTTAGTTTTCAAATGCAGGAACAGCGCATCAATTTAGGTTGCAGCATAGGTGTCACGATGATTGACGGCAGTGTACACAGCGCGGAAGAACATTTTATGCGCGCTGATATTGCGCTTTACGTGGCCAAAGGCCGCGGCCGCAATCTTATTCACCTCTACGACCCGGAAGATAACGAAAGCGATGAGTTGCGCATGCGCATCAACATCTCACAAAAAATTCGTAAAGCCATTTCTGAAGACCGCATGGTGCTTTACTTCCAACCAATTTACGATGTCCTCAATAGCAAAATTTCTTACTACGAAGCGCTGGTTCGTTTGCGTGAGCCTAACGGTACCATTGTCGGTCCTGCGGAATTTATTCCCGCATTAGAAGCCGCCGGTGAAATGCATTTGCTTGACCGCTGGATTATTAAGCTCGCTACCCGCACACTTAAAGAATATCCCGAGTTAAATCACATCGCGATTAATCTTTCGGCGCAGGCATTTAAAGATGAAACTTTGGTGCCGACGATTTTAGAAAGTTTAAAACTTACCGGCGTAAACCCCAATCGCATCACCTTTGAATTAACCGAAAGTGCGAGCTTGTTTAATTTAAATATTACTCAGCGCGTTATCGCCGAGCTGCACAAATTGGGTTGCAGTTTCTCGGTGGATGATTTCGGTTCGGGCTTTAGCAGCTTCGCTTATTTAAAAGATTTGCCAGCAGATTATATAAAGCTGGACGGTTCGTTTATTCAGAACCTGCATCAAGACACCATTGACCAAGCTCTGGTAAAAGCCATGATCCAAGTGATTCAAGCGCTGGGCAAAAAAGCGGTGGCGGAATATGTAGAGAACGAAGAAATTCTACAAATTTTAAAATGCATGGGCATAGATTTCGTACAGGGCTACCACATTGGCCACCCAGTACCGGTGGAGAGATTGCTCGCAAAAAAGACACCGGGGTAGCTGGCTAAGCCAGCTACCCGCAAGTTCCTAGCGAAGGATTTCGCTCCTTCTTTATGTGCAATCGTTTTAGTCCGGCACAGCGCGACGCGCAACTCCCTGATAATCAATATCGTCACAGCGTAGCGGTAAAAAAGTATCGGGCGGGCGCTTATAGGTATCGAGATAACAGGCAGTCACACCACTCGCCACCATGCCCGCAAACATTTGGTACATCTCCTGCCCGCTAAAACCATAATCCGATAAAAACGCGCAGACATAGCCGTTGATATTCATACGCTCGTCATATTTCTCAATTAACACTTGTTCAATTTGGTAAGCCAAAGCCATGTGCTCGCCTGCCCGCAAATTCAATTGTTTGCTGACTTTTTCCATGGCCTCAATGCGCTCGTCGCCTTTCGCGATAGGGCGAATATAACCGACAATGTAGGGCTTACCACGCGTTTTTGCCGCGGCTGCCGCAATGATTTGTTTCGGTGTAACGCCATTTTTATATTGTTTGAGCGCACCTTGAATAAATTTAACGCCTTCAAGCCGAGTGCGTGGACCATAGGAGCGCGAATCTGCGGCCATAGCACCTATAGTGGTGGCAGCAACTACTGATGTGCGCGCAGCACCCGCGAGCGCGCCAATTTGATTACACCAAATGCGCGGGTCGGGCCAGCTCAGGCAACCATAAATAGCCTCTACCCAATCCGCCAAAGCTTTATCGACCAGCTTGCCGGTGGCGTTGAGAATTAAAATTTGAAAATAGGATTTTTCACCCACTAATTCTTCCAGCATGGAATAGCCGTGACTAAATACGCCTTGACCGGGAAACCAGCCACCAGTATTGCTGATAACTTTGCCACGACGCTGATCAAGGTAATCGATAATATCCAAATCGCTGTGGGTAGATTGATTGTTTAATAGCATGACCTTATCGCTCAATGGTGTAGTTAGCATCACTCACATAGGGCATAGCGGTGATAGGTTTATTGGCCACTTCCAAACCATGCGCAACTAAACCCGGTGCACCTAATAATTGAAATAAAGCACCACCCGCTTTGGGCTGAAAACCCAAGTCTGCAAAGACCGCTGCGGCAACGCCTGTTATCAACCAACCATTTCCCGTTGGCGCTAAGGTTTTTGCAAATTCATCGCCCCACTTGAGAGCTTTGCCTGCAGCCTCAAGTTTAACTAAACGCTCTGCAATTCCCGCCGCAAGAAGATCTATACCGCCATAACGCGCGCCAAAACCGGGGGTTGCTGACGGTGAAGTCTCCTCTGCTATTTCATCGGAAGCATCCAAATCTGAGGCTAGAGACTCCCAATCAGAAGGATTCGTTTTTTGATATTTACGCAAAAAACGCATGGCATTTTCGAGTTCGCCGCCCCCCTGATGCTCGCCTCCCAAAACAGCAGAAGCAATGGGCAAAATATGCAGTGGATTAGTTTTGCCAACGCCCACATTCATGGCGGCACGAGTAGCGGGATGGCGCGGGCCAGGATTAATTAACGCAATCATTAAGGTTTGCAATAACTGCGCTTCTGCCACGCTCGGTAAGTCACCGCGAAACAGCAAATAAAATACATCCACAAACGAGCGTTTTTCCATCAACTCAAATAAATCGTACCCGTGACAGAGTGCGCTTGCAGTTATATAGGGATTATCACGGCTCGGCTGTTCCGCCCAAATACGGGTAGCGGCGCGCGCACTAAAAGGCTCATTACGGCTTTGTACTTTTACACGTTTAGGTTCGCCGTTATCGGGAGAAATTGCTTCTGGCGCAATTTTGTCAGCTGCTAAAGTCATACAACATCTCAATAGGGAAATGAATAATGATAAAGAGACTAGCAGTTATTTTTTTTTGTGCTTAAAGAAAGCGAGTAGAACCATTAAGAAAAGGGGGGGAAGAAAGAGGACGGATCTATTAAATTACCGAGACATTATTGAATGGAGTAGGTCAAACCCAACCACAGGCTACGCGATTCCAACGGATAATCATCGGGAATGGTACTGCTACTGGGTTCACGGGCATCGGCATTAGTCGCATTGCGAACCGCAAAGGTTAGGTCAAGATCGCGAACTATATTGTTGCGATTTAGCGTTAAATTTAACAGCGTGTAATTGGCGATAGCGGGCCGTAAATCACCCTGCGCCCGCTCGCGATTAGCCACCCAATTCAACTGACTATTGAGCGACCACTCAGGCGCAAACAACCAATTAATATTCGCTTTAAACTGCTGCCCCGGCGCATCAGCAATAGCTTTATTGAATTGTGCATCGCGCGCATGTTGTTTGGAATAATTGGCACTAAGGTGCAACTGTGAAGCGGGTTTCCAGTTCACTTCCAGCTCAAAACCTTTGCCATCTTGATCGCGAATATTATCCGCATATTTAGAGGCATCCAGCGGTGTGGATAGATCATCCACAAAATCAATCATGTTTTTGGCCTGATAGTTAAAGAGCGTGAGCGTGGTTTGCAAGTGTTCGGTCGCAAGATAATTAAAGGACAGCTCTTGGCTTTTCATTTTTTCCGGCTGCAAATCTGCACGCCCCAGAGAGACAGGGTTATTTTTTTGATACAACTCCGAAAATGATGGCGCTCTAAACGCACGCCCCAACAATAATTTCGTTGTCAGCTTTTTATTGGCGCCCCACACCAAGGCAATGCGCGGATTGGTAGTGCCACCAAAATCGGAGTAGGCGTCGTAGCGCACACCCGCGGTTAAATTTACATCGGTGGTTATTTGCCATTCATCTTGCAACGATAAATAACGTACTTGGCGCGAGCTGTCTGGTAAGAAAACATAAGATGTTTTCGTCACGTCGCTGAGAGCACCATCCACCACTTGCGGGAGCGGTAGGCTATCCAAAACGCCAGGGCCAAAATTTTTGGATTCTGAAGAGGCGATCGACTGACTTTTTGCGCCTATATTGATACGTATGCGCTGCGAGTCAAATCCGGTATAAATTGATGTGTAATCAAATTGAATATTTCTACTATAGCCTTCAGGGTTGCCAATTAACCCATCGGGAAAGGCAACAATACCTGCCGGTGCTGCAAAATTTACATTGCCGTCTTTGCCGATTGGAATAACCGTACCCGCTGGCAGTAACGTAAATTGCGATTTCAAATTGTATTGAAAATAGCTCAACCGAATACTGTTATCCCACGCTGTAGACGACTTATTAAAGTCATAGGCAACATCCCCCATCAACACATGATCATCATCGCGCCCTTTCGGATCTAAAGCTTGTGCACCGCCCGCACCTACGCCAGCATCCACAGATAACCAACTCCATACATGCGCTTGAAGCTGGTCGCTACTCAACGACAGATGCGAATCCAATATTTGATAACGGGTGGATAAAGTACCGGGAGCACGAGAGGCTTTAGTTCCCAAGGCTGCATCTAATGCCGACTGTAAATCTGCACTCACTCGCCGAGTTTTATCGCCATCACTCTCTTGATAATTGGTGTTAAACGCAATACCAACACCATTCCATTCAGTGGCAGTTTCCAACCAAAAATCACGGCTGTTAAAGGAACCCATGCGCGCACCAAACTGGGTGGATTTAATCGCTTTTGCATCTTTGGTAATGACATTCACTACCCCTGCGTAAGCATCTGCCCCATAGATTGCCGAACCTGGGCCGCGAATAACTTCCACGCGCTCAACACTGCTCAGCGGTAATCGAAACAAAACTGGACGCCCACCCGTAACATTGTTTTCAACGGGAACGCCATTCATCAATAACAACACTTGAGGATTAAAACCGGTGTGAATTCCACGAACCGAATAAACTGAATCCAGCCGACTTAAACTGGAGAGCGACACATGTAGTCCAGGTAATATTTCAAGAACTTCATCAAGATTGCGCGCCCCCATAGCAGCAATGTCGGCGGCGTAAATAACCGATGCGGTAGCAGGGGCTTTATCGAGCGGGGTGTTATTACCGGTGGCAATAGAAATTTGCACCTGCCCTAACTCAGCGAGCGACAAATTATAGGTATCTAAAAATGCAATATCTTGCTTGGCTTCTACGCCATAGGTTGCGCTGGCGGAGCATATCAAAACAGGAAGCAATAATCGCTTGAAGGCTGAGCCCATGAAAAACCTATGATCTTATTGCTGCGGTGCCACCCTTTATTAGGGCATTTAGAGGCTCAGTTTACGCTTATTATTTTTATCATCAAAGCAATCAATCCCAAAGCGGGCATTATCGTGTTAGTTAAATTGATACTTCAACTCCACCCACGCACTGCGTTCTTCTAGTCGATAATCTTCTGCAATGCGGCCACTACTTGGCTCACGCGCGTCGGCATCGGTAGCGTTGCGTACCGCGAGGGATAAATCCAAGGATGGCAAAATATCTTTTGCTCTGAGGGTGAAGTTAACCCAGGTGTAATCGTTAATTGCTGGTCGCTGGTCAGTCGTTGCACGGGGACGATCACCCACCCGATCAAGCTGAGTATTGAAAAACCAATTGTGGTAGAACTCCCAATCAGCGTTGAATTTAACTTGCCGTCTGGGCGCATCTGGTACCAGTGCATGGGTCTTGGCATCGGTAGCATCTTGTAAGGAGTAACTGCTACTCAGACGCAACTGTGAAAGGGGTTTCCAATTAAACTCTAACTCAAACCCATCGCCCTCTTGATCGCGGGTGTTTTGCGCGGTTTTGGTGGGGGCGTTGGCGTCCGCGATGAAATCAATCATCTCTTTGGCTTCATAACTAAATAGCGTTAGGGTTGTTTGCAAGTTGGGATTGAAGCGGTAATTAAAGGCTAATTCCAGCGTGTCTATACGCTCAGGTTTGAGATGAGGGTTTCCCAACGAGACAGGATTGTTTTTAAAATACAGCTCAGAAAACGAGGGCGCACGGAACGCACTGCCATACAACAACTTGGTGGTCAGCGTTTCACTAGCCGCCCATACCAACGCGAGACGAGGATTGGTAGCACTGCCAAAGTCAGAATAATCGTCATAACGTACCCCCGCAGTCAGCGCTAGGTTTTTGTGTAGTTGCCACTCATCTTGTGCGGAAAAAAAGCGAATGGTGCGTGTGCCATTACCTAAATAAATATTGGGGGTATTTTCTACGTCGGTCAGGGTTCCATCCACCACACTGGGAAGCGGGGATTTATCTAGCACGCCGGGGCCAAAATTTTTAGTTTCATTGCCATCAAAGGATAGATAGCGCGAGCCCATCGAAAAACGCATGCGGTGCGAATCCCAACCGCTGTAAATCGACACAAACTCTAACTGGCTATCTTTGGTAATTTGCCCCGGATTGCCTTTTAATCCATCGGGGAAACTCACCAAACCCACTGGGCTGGCAAAATTAATGTTGCCATCTTTGCCTATAGGCAACTTGGTGCCCGCGGGTAAAAGGGTAAATTCAGTCGCATGATCCGAATACACATGACTGGCGCGAACACTGTTATCCCACGCGTCTGTAGAATTAAATCTGTAGGTCGCATCCGCCATCATCAAGTGGTTGTCATCATGACCACTGGGATCTAACGCTTGGGCTGCACCCGCACCTACGCCAGCATCGGTAGATAACCAATTCCATAAATTAACCTGCCAACGTTCACTGGTGAAGGCCAAATGCGTATCCAGTACTTGATAGCGTGTAGAGAGCGCACTAGGCGCAAGGGATGCATTGGTCTTGAGTGAACTGTCCAAACCTGTCTGAAAATCGGCGGCAACACGTCGGCTGCTATCGCCATCGGTTTCTTGATAAGCAACGCTGAGCGCGATGCCCACATCATTCCACTGAGTTGCACTTTGAAGCCATAACTCACGGGAGCCAAAAGAACCTGTGCGCGCACCTACTTGAGTTTCATCAATGGCAGCTGCATCTTTGGTAATCACATTGATTACCCCCGCGTAAGCATCCGCACCGTAAACTGCAGAACCAGGCCCACGCATAACTTCTACCCGCGCAATACTGGCAGCAGGCAAACGAAACATGGTTGGGTGCCCGCCCTGTAAGGTGGATTGCACAGGTACGCCATTGAGTAACAATAATACTTGGGCATTGAACCCGGTGTGCACACCACGAATGGAGTAGACCGAATCCAATCGGCTTAGGCTGGAGAGTGAAACATGTAGGCCCGGAACAGTCGCTAAAATTTCATCGAGATTGCGAGCACCCATTGCCTCAATTTCGGCGGCATATATTACGGATGCGGTGGCGGGTGCTTTATCGAGCGAGGTGCTATTGCCGGTCGCAATGGAGATTTGTACTTG
>CAUOQW010000041.1:0-10456 GCA_963506825.1 uncultured Cellvibrio sp. | reverse complement strand
GATGGTGGTGAGCGTAATGGCTTTGGTGGATGCATTAAAACAAATTTTATAAGTAGTGTTCGCCGTTACTGTGTAATCGCTAGTGGGATAGCTCTCTGCCCAGTTGGCAAAGTGATCTATTTTAAAACGTGGGCTTGTGCTTGCAGCACCAAAAGTTTGTTGCGAACAATACAAACCCGATTGCAAACTCATTGCGGTCGAAGCCCAATTATTTGGGGTGCCACGGAAGTACCATGCATCGGTACTGCTAGCAGAACTTTGCGCACTGCTACTTGCAAGGCTAGAACTGCTTTGAGTACTTGCACTACTGCTTGCCGTGCAACTGGCAACGGCTTGCACGGAAATAGTTTTGGTGCTGATAACAAAATCAATTTTATAAGAAGTATTAGCGTTCACCACATAATCGTTAGCGGGATAACTTTCACTCCAGGTGCCCAACTTATCAATTTTAAAACGCTGGGTACCGCCGCTGGTTAAAAAACTTTGGCAGGTTGTCATTTGGTTGCTGTTAACAACCGTCATTGCCGTAGAACCCCAATTGTTGGGTGTGCCGCGAAAAAACCAATCAGCGCTCGCAAGTTGGCTTGTCAGGAGCGACGCTGATAAAAGCATCAAAGAATAAAATTTCATGAAGACCTCTGAATAATAATTATTAGATTTATAAAACTCTCGACGAAAAAAGAGCAAAGAAAAACCACAGCATAAAAAAATTGATACAGAAAACGAAGATAGAAAAGCACTCAGCTGAATTGCAAAAAGTGGCGATGATTTAACTGCAAAATAAAGTCGTCACGGATTTTTCAGCCGTGGAGTGAAACTAAAAATTTATTATTGTTGTTGTAGAAGTTTTTAATGCAAAGCATCAAAAAATAAAACGCAGTGAACCTTAAGGGTTAATCAAGGCCTTTGACAATTGAACGCATACGTATGCAGCGATTGAATACGTATGCAACAGAAAATAATAATGAACTAAGCGAAAAATATTTAAAGAACAGGTAAAGCCGTACCATCTATCGGCGATTTCAATACAAACGATGAATGCACTCCGCTTACGCCTTCAATGCGCGTTAACTTCTGCAGCAAAAATTGCTGGTAGCTATCCATATCTTTTACGATGACTTTTAATAGGTAATCGGCAGATTGGCCGGTAATCAAATGGCATTCCAATACCTCGGCATAAGAGCCCACAGTTTTCTCGAACAGATCGAAGCGCTCGGGCGTGTGTTTATCCATGCTGATTTGGATAAAGGCCATTAAGGTTAGCCCCAACTTGCGGGCGTTCAGAAGTGCAACATAGCCGTTAATCAAGCCAGCTTCTTCCAGCTGACGCACACGGCGCAGGCAAGGCGAGGGCGATAGGCTGATGGCATCCGCCAATTCCTGATTGGTGATGCGGCCATTCTTTTGCAGCTGTTCTAGGATCAAACGGTCGTAGCGGTCGAGTTCCATAGCGATAAATCTCTATTTGAAAACATAATATGCCAATAATACTACATTTTTAGGCAGATACTTGTGCAAAATCTTTTAATGGCGCCTATTTGGCAATCATCTGCTGCATATTCCTACTTATACTGTGTTCAACCTGATAGCAGTGCCTTTGTCTCCATCGAAGACCAAGGTACGGAGTCAAAGCCACAAGCCAGTAGTTGAGCGGGTGAATGAGAAGGCGTTATGGCGCCGGCATCGCACCCGTTAATCGTCGCCAACCCGCAACGATTTACAACTACTCTTCTCAGGTAAGACCACCCATTTTTAAAGGAAACGCAACGCGGAGTTCGCCATGATTAGCAATCCATCCACCAAGTACCAACGCTTTGTCGGCGTCAGTTTGCCCGACCGCCAATGGCCCAATAATTTTATTGTGAAGCCACCAATTTGGATGAGCACAGATTTACGCGATGGTAATCAGGCACTCATCGACCCTATGTCGGTACAAACCAAGCTACGCATGTTTAAAGAATTGGTGGCGATTGGTTTTAAAGAAATTGAAATTGGTTTTACCTCCGCCAGTGAAATTGATTACAACTTTGCGCGCATCTTAATTGAAGAAAATTTAATTCCAGACGATGTAACCATCGAAGTCTTGGTGCAAGCGCGTTTCGATTTGATTGAAAAAACCGTGCAGAGTTTGCGCGGTGCCAAACGTGCGATTTTGCATATGTACAATCCGCTGGCGCCAGCATTCAGAAAAATTGTGTACAACACCGATAAAGAAGGTGTAAAAAATATCGCCATTCAAGGTACTAAATGGTGTAAAGAATTGACGGCAACAGCGCCAGAAGTGGATTGGACTTTTCAGTATTCGCCGGAAGTTTTTTCCAGCACTGAAATTGATTTCGTTAAAGAAGTGAGCGATGCCGTTGCCGAAGTGTGGCAGCCAACGCCGCAGAAAAAAATGATTTTGAATTTGCCCGCAACCGTAGAAATGAATACGCCCAATACCTACGCGGATCAAATTGAATGGATGCATCGCAATATCAATAATCGCGATTCGATTATTATTAGCGTGCATCCACACAATGATCGCGGCACTGCAGTTGCGGCGGCAGAGTTAGCGGTAATGGCGGGTGCAGATCGCGTTGAAGGTTGTTTGTTCGGCAACGGTGAGCGCACGGGTAATGTGGATTTGGTAACGCTTGCATTGAATTTATATTCGCAAGGTATTCATCCTGGTTTGGATTTTTCGGATATTGATCGCGTCAGAAAATTGGTAGAAGACTGCACGCAATTACCAGTGCATCCACGTCACCCTTATGCGGGCGAATTAGTCTTCACTGCATTTTCAGGTTCGCATCAAGATGCCATTAAAAAAGGCTTTGCGGTACAGAAAAAAGATACGCTATGGGAAGTGCCTTATTTGCCCATCGACCCTGCCGATTTAAATCGCAGTTACGATGCAGTGGTGCGAGTAAACGCGCAATCGGGAAAAGGCGGCATCAGTTTCTTGTTGCAACAAGAAGCCGGTTTGCAATTGCCGCGTCGTTTACAAATTGAATTTAGCGCTGCAGTACAAAAAGTTAGCGACACTACCGGTAAAGAGGTTAAGAGCAGCGATATTGTTAATATTTTTGAGCAAGAGTATTTTGCGGTGAATGTGCCCTTCACTTATCAAAGTTCCAAGCTGAAAAATTACGATGATAGCCAACACCATGTTGATATTACGATTTACGCGCAACACGAAAACAAAACCGTGGAAATTAGCGGTAGCGGAAATGGCCCAATTGATGCCGCTGCCCATGCCTTGAGCCAATACGTGGATATGAATATCAGCGTAGTGGATTATTCCGAACATTCTGTCGGTGAAGGTTCAGATGTTGCAGCGGTTTGCTATGTAGAAATGAAAGTCGGTAACAACAAATCGGTGTTTGGTGTGGGTAAAGACAGCAACATTATTGCCGCCGCTATTAAGGCGTTGGTGAATGGTGTGAATCGCAACCATGGGATTGAATAAGAGAAACGCTTAACAGAGCTTAGGCATCAGCCCAAATGCAAACGGCCAGCTTTTTAGCTGGCCGTTTGCATTTAGATGTAGGAGAGGTTAGATCTTTATAGTGTGATATTTAGTGTCTTTTGTTCTTCATCAGTATAATCACAAATAAATGCTACGCAGGGTGAATCTATATAACCTTTAAGCGCGTCAAACTAGGCATAAGACTGGTTGGCGTGGAATTTCCAGTGTTGATACTTGTCATGACTGTGTTAACCAAAGTAAATAAATTCAGCCAAATTTCAAATAGTGATTAAGCTTGTGTAGGTAAAAACCGGCACAACATAGGATGAAAGCCCCATGATCAAACTACACAACATTCACAAGTACTATCATTCCGGTGAGCAGCCGCTGCATGTGCTCAAGGGAATCGATTTGCATATTCGCGAAGGCGAATTAGTGTCCATCATGGGTTCATCGGGTTCGGGTAAGTCAACTTTATTGAATATCCTTGGTATTTTAGATAACCACGATCAAGGTGACTATTATCTCGCCGGGCGTGAAATAAAACATCTTAAAGAAAAAACCGCTGCGCAATTGCGCAATGAATTACTCGGTTTCGTCTTTCAATCGTTCAATTTATTACCTTTTAAAAACGCGACTGAAAACGTAGCTTTGCCGCTTTACTATCAAGGAGTGAGCCGCAAAGAACGCAATAAACGCGCTGCAGAATATTTAGAAATGGTGGGCTTGGAACACCGTGCGAATTTTATGCCCAACGAATTATCTGGCGGCCAGAAACAACGCGTGGCTATTGCCAGGGCACTGGTTACCAAACCAAAAGTCATCTTAGCTGATGAGCCAACCGGTGCCTTGGATAGCCAAACCACACAAGAAGTGATGACGCTTATTAAAGAAATTCACGCACTGGGCAATACCATTGTGATAGTGACTCATGAGCAAGATATTGCCGATCAAACGCAACGCCAAATTATTTTGAAAGATGGTTTGATCGTACCCGGCAAACAGTATCATGTACATCACGCGAGCAATATTGACGAGCAGGACGAAGAAGAAATTCTGGGTTAATTATTATGTGGGATGGCTTACAAGAGATTCTATTTACCCTGCGCCAAAATAAATTGCGCACACTGCTCACTGCCTTTGGTGTGTTCTGGGGTATTTTTATGTTGATTCTCATGCTCGGTGCGGGCAAGGGAATGCAGAATGGTGTCTATGACGGTTTTGGTGGCGATGTCATGGATTTTATTATTGTTTACACCGGCACCACCTCGGTTGCTCACAAGGGAATGGGACTAGGGCGTTATATTCAGCTGAGTCAAGAAGATATTAAAGCCATTAAACAGCAAGTGCCTAATGTGCGTTTTATTTCTGCTGAAAATCAAAATAATGGCGCGACTATTACCTACGAGAAAAAAATGGGTAATTTTGCCGTGCATGGTGTGCCCGATGATTATTTTAAAATCAAAGCATCAATCCCCTTTAATCTCGGTAGAAAACTTAATCCGTTTGATCAACAAGAAAACCGAAAAATTTGCGAGTTAGGCAGTGCGGTCGTTGAAAAAATATTTGGTAAAGATGCAAATCCAGTTGGCAAAGAAGTGCGCATTAATGGTGTGGTGATGAAGGTGGTAGGTGTCTTTCACGATAAAGCGAATCGTGGTCGCGATTCAGAACGCATCTATATTCCCGATACTACTTATCAAAAAGTATTTGGCAATGGCAATCGCGTACAAACTATTTGGTTGCGCCCTAACGAAGGGGTAGATGGTTTTGCGGTTGAGAAAAAAGTTATCGAATTATTACAGCGCCGCCATTCAGTTTCATCTGAAGATAAACGCGCGATACGCTCCTTCAATATGGCCGAGCCTGCAAAAATGGTAAATGGTTTGTTTATGGGGATTAACGCGATTATCTGGTTTGTAGGCTTGGGAACTTTAGCAGCCGGTATTGTGGGCATCAGCAATATTATGATCATCACGGTTAAAGAGCGCACCCGTGAAATTGGTATACGCAAAGCTTTAGGTGCAACGCCCAAAAATATTGTGGGTACCCTCTTAATGGAATCTATTTTGGTAACGAGTATCGCGGGTTACGCGGGCATGGTTTTGGGGGTTGCGCTGATTGAATTAATTTCATTTGGGTTACGTAGCTCAGGTGCGAAATTAGATTTCTTTCAAAACCCAGAAGTTGATTTCCAAATTGCGATAACGGCAATTATTTTATTGGTTGTTGTCGGTGCTTTGGCAGGTTTAGTTCCTGCGTTAAAAGCGGCGCGCATTATGCCCATTGAAGCCATGCGAGCTGATTAAGGACATCACACTATGATGATTGATATAGAAAAATGGCAAGAAATTTTTCAAACGCTTGGCCAACATAAATTGCGTACATCCTTGACTGCATTTGGTGTTTTTTGGGGCATCTTTATGCTTACCATTTTACTTGGTGCGGGTAAAGGTTTGGAAAACGGTGTTATCGAAGATTTTAAAACCATTCCCCCAACTGCTTGGATTTGGTCACAAAGTAAAACCCAGCTTCCCTATCAAGGTATGCCCGTCGGCCGCACTATTCAACTCAAGGCAGAAGATGTTGAAGGTATTAGTACCAATGTGCCCAGCGTTGGCAAAATTTATGCGCAAAACAGCGTGGGTATTTGGGGAGGGTCGCCGGCTTACACAATTTATAAAAACAATAATGGGAGTTTTTCAGTGCAGGGCACTCATGCGGGCATGGGCAATATCCATCAGCAAAGAATTTCAGAAGGCCGTTATATCAATGAAATAGACGATGAAAAGCGGCGCAAGGTTGCGATTATTGGCGAGCGGGTAAAAGCGCAGTTATTTAAATCCGGTGAAAAAGCCGTAGGTTCTGATATCACTATTTCCGGGATCAGTTTTCAAGTGGTCGGTGTTTATAAAACCACGGATACCAATCCTGGCAGTACTGAAGAAGAAAAAATTTATATTCCCAATGACACCTTGCGCTATTCATTTAATCAAGTCAGTTGGGTGGGCAGTTTTGTAGTGATTCCCAAACCGGGCATACATGCGGCTGTTGCTGAGGCTGCAGTAAAATCCTATTTGGCAGAAAAAAATAAAGTCGATCCAAAAGATCTCGGCGTGTTTGGCAGTTTCAATTTGCAAAATGAATTCGACAAAATTAATGGATTGTTTAATGGCATTAAGTTTTTTAGTTGGGTCGTCGCTATAGGTACCATTATGGCGGGCGCAATTGGGGTAGGAAATATTATGCTCATTGTTGTTAAAGAGCGCACACGTGAAATTGGTTTGCGTAAAGCGCTTGGTGCTACACCGGGAACTATTATCAGCATGATTATGCAAGAGTCAGTTTTTATTACTGCGTTGGCCGGTTATTGCGGTTTAGTGGTGAGTGTCTTTTTACTAGAAGGTGTGAGCGCACTCATGGAGGCCAACGGTGGTAAGGCCGGTATGTTCCGTCATCCAGAAGTCGATTTCACTACGGCTATAACGGCGCTAATTGTTTTAGTGGTTGCGGGTGTATTGGCGTCATTAATGCCAGCTGCTAAAGCGGCGGCGGTGAACCCCATAGTTGCGTTACAAGACGAATAGATAGTCGTATTGCAGGATGAATAAGTCGTGTTACAGACGAATAACGAATAGCACGGCAAGACAAATAATTAGCAATAAATTTCAACCAAATTAATTTAAGTATTTTTACAAAGGGTAAGAAGGGAAAATGAAAAAAATCATTATGTTTGGCGTGCTGGGTTTGGTAGTCATAATTTTTGTTGGTACCATTGTGTTCTTGTATAAAAAATCTCAGCAAGCGCCAGTGGTATATACCCTGGATAGTCCAACTACCACCACGATTATTAAAAAGACAGTGGCTATTGGTAAAGTCATTCCTCGTCGCGAAATTGAAGTTAAATCGCAAGTATCTGGCGTGGTAGAAAAAGTATTTGTAATTGCTGGCCAAACAGTTAAGAAGGGTGAGATCTTGGCCAAAATTACCTTGCGCCCCAATATGCTGAATGTGAACTCGGCTGAGTCACAAGTACAAAGCGCAAAAATCAATTTGCAAAATTCAGAGTCTGAATATAACCGTCAGAAAAAGCTTTTCGCGCAGAAATTAATTTCTGAATCTGAATACAATACATTTTTGGTTTCTTACAATTTGCAACGCGAGACCTTGAGCAACGCTGAAAACTATTTGTTGTTGTTGAAATCAGGCGCTACTAAAAACTCCGATAAAGTATCTAACCTGATCCCCGCGACTGTGGATGGTATGGTATTGGATGTGCCTAACAAAGAAGGTGCGTTTATCGTTGAGTCGAGTACTTTCCAATCGGGTACAACACTTGCTGCTTTAGCCGATATGCAAGATATGATTTTCGAAGGTTTGGTGGATGAATCTGAAGTTGGAAAATTGCGCGAAGGTATGGAGTTGGTGTTGAACATAGGCGCGCTGCAAGGTAAACCTTTCACTGCTGTGCTGGAATATATTTCACCTAAGGGCGTTACTGATCAAGGTACAATTAAATTCCAAATTCGTGCCGCTGTTAAGCTTGATAAGGAATTGTTCCTGCGTGCCAACTACAGTGCGAATGCAGACATTGTTCTAGAGAAAAAAGAAAAAGTACTCGCCATTAATGAAGGTAACTTGATTATTGAAGAAAAGGCTAGTTTTGTTGAAGTAGAAACGGCACCGCAAAAATTTGAAAAGCGTGAAGTAAAAACGGGTTTGTCTGACGGCATCAATATTGAAATCGTTTCTGGTTTGAAAGCGAACGAGAAAATTAAGCATCGCTAATGTGCACTCTTGCGACACCCAAAGCATCGGCACATCACCGATGCTTTTTTTATGGACGGGGCTCCGCTATCATAGGGTCAGTTTCATACTTCATTCACAGGGTTCCCCATGAAAAAATTATGCGTAATTGCGCTTAGCCTCTTAGCTTTACCCGTATTAGCTGATAACAATCGAGGCTTTTACCTAGGTGCAGGTGCCGCTTCTATTAAAGACAACCAAGACGGTGTGGATGATATGAGCCGGATTCGGGCGACAGAATTTTTTGGCGGTTATAAATATAATGATGCCTTAGGCATTGAGTTGCGTTTGGGTAAAGGCCATACCACAGGTACTAGCCGCTTCTATTTTGATGATAAAGGCGCTCTGCAAACGGGCAGTGTCGAGCGTGAAATCGGCAACTACACCAGTCTTTATTACAAGCCGGAATTGGTGAACGATGAGGCTAAACTTTACGCATTACTCGGTTATACTCATGTAAATACCTCGGGGATCGTTAAGGATGCCACTGGCAAGCAAGTGCGCAGTGCAGATGGTTCAGCATCCGGCTATTCATATGGTTTGGGGGTAGGCTTCGTGATCAATGAGTACTTTAATATCAATTTTGAATACAAAAATCTAAGCGATGAGATCAGCGGCAAGCCAAATTTGGCAAGCGTAAATGTTGATTATCGCTTCTAATAATAAATAGTTTTTTCAAAACGCTGCCAAAGAGCTCTTCTCTTTGGCAGTGACTCACAAAAGATTACAGATTTACAGGCGATTTGGCAGTATAACGAGTGGGTTATGCGTTAAAGGGCTAAGCCATGATCATTGCTAAATCACGTTTTTATCTCATATTTCTTCTTATTACCTGCTTTTCACTCCTCAATTCGGGTGCTCAAGCCGCGGATTCCGATTCGCAATGGCAGCTTAGTCTAGGCTTGGGGGCTGGCGTTCGTACCAATCCCGTTATGGATAATGACGATATTCCTCTCGTGGTCATTCCTCAGGTGAGCTATCAAGGCGAACGTTTTTTTATCCAGAACTTGGATCTTGGCTATACGCTATTTCAGAATGAAACTCAGCAATTCAATCTACTGATAACGCCAAGTTACGATCAGGTTTTCTTTAATAAATGGGATATCAATAATTTTATTGAGCGCTCCGGGCTTTCGTTGGATTCATCCCAAGATATTCCTACTGTTGAGCCTGCAAATCGCATTATTGATAAGCGACTACTGCACAAGCGCCGTATGGCAGGTCTGGCGGGTGTGGAATATAGTCATAGTCTTTATGGACTGGATGTTCAGTTGCAGTTATTGACAGAGGTTACTGGTTACTACAATGGCAGCGAGGCGCGAGTTGCTATTAGTAAAACCATTAATCTTGGTAAGCATGATGTTAAGTTAACACTGGGCACTAACTGGCAAGATGCCAAAACGCTTAATTATTATTATGGCTTGCCTGCGCAAGAAGCCTTAAGTCATGCACCCTATAATGCCGCAGATGGCTTCACAAGTTTGTTGCGTTTTGATTGGAGCTACCAACTTAATGAGCATTGGAGCTTGCGCTTTTTCACCAGTTATCGTCACCTTAGCCCTTCAATTTCAGCTAGTCCCTTAGTCACTACAAATAATGTAATAACGGCATTTGCTGGGGGGGTGTACCATTTTTAATGGCAAAAGGCTCCCTATAATAACAAGCCTATTATTTTATTTTTTATTGCCCCAGCAACTTAGCGCAGCAGAAAACACGCCAGTGATTCATTTATTGATGAAGCCTAATATTTGCGTGTTATCTGAGACTGAAACTCATTGTGAAGATATTTTGGTTGCGGAATGGAAATCTGAAAATAACACCAACTACTCGCTATGTTTATATAAAGGCGATAATAAAACGCCTATCGAGTGTTGGAAAAATGCAAGTTTCGGAAAAGCAGAGTTCACCCAAGCTATAGCAAAAACTACTTTGTTTGAATTGCGTGATATGTATAATCAAAAACTCCTAGGCAAAGAATCATTTCAAGTGATACATACACACAAAAAATATCAGCGCTCACGTCGGAATCCGTGGAGCTTTTTTTAGCGAGATTGACGATGAAAAATCATATTCTATTGGTGGAAGATGATCGCCGCCTTGCAGATTTGGTGAAAGATTATCTGGAAAATAATGAATTTTTCGTGACTATTGAAGGCAATGGCAATCGGGTTTTGCGTCAGTGTCAACAGTTAAATCCGG
>CAUOQW010000040.1:0-10483 GCA_963506825.1 uncultured Cellvibrio sp. | reverse complement strand
CAAGGCTTAATTTTAGAAGCCAATCTTAAAGCCGCCACTTTATTTGATTGCAGCCGTGGCGCATTGGTCAAGCAGCGAATTTCAAATTTTATTTTCGCGCCAGATCAAGATATTTATTACCTGCATCGCAAACAACTTTTAGCAACCGGCACACCGCAATCCTTTGAACTGCGCATATTAAATAACAACGGCCCACTCAGCTGGGTAAATGTTACAGCCACGATTGAGAAAGATATAGAAGGCGTAGCGTTTTTACGAATGGTAATGACCGACATTAGAGAAAGTAAAAAGTCGGAGCAAGTATTACGCACATCAGAAGAGCGCTATCGTAATTTATTCAATTCAATTGACGAAGGTTTTTGCGTTATTGAAATGATTTATGATAATGAAACGCCTATCGATTATCGCTTTTTAGAAGTAAACCCATCCTTTGAAAAACAAACTGGCTTGCATGAGGCTACCGGAAAACGAATTATTGAATTAGCCCCTGATTTTGATAACTTCTGGATTGATGTTTACAGCAAGGTTGCACTCACAGGTGAACCCATTCGCACCACCAATGAAACCAAAAATCTCAATCGCTGGTTTGATGTATACGCCTTTCGAGTGGGTGGTGCAGATAGCCTCAAGGTCGCCATTATTTTCAACAATATTACCGAGCGAAAACTCGCGGATGCAGAGCGAAATCGCGTGGACAATATCCTCCAAGATTACACTTGCGATCTGGAGCGCGCTACCGCGATTGCTGAAAAAGCAACGCTTGTTGCCGAAAAAGCCAATCTCGCAAAATCCGATTTTCTCTCCAGCATGAGCCATGAATTACGGACACCACTAAGTGCCATTTTAGGTTTTGCACAATTATTGGAAGCGGGTACGCCACCACCTACCGAACAGCAAAAACGCAACCTCGACCAAATTCTGCGCGCGGGTTGGTACTTGCTTGACCTTATTAATGAAATTTTAGATTTAGCATTAATTGAGTCGGGCAAGTTATCGCTTTCATTAGAAGCCGTTGCACTGGCCAATGTATTGCGCGATTGCCAAACTATGATTGAACCTCAAGCTGAAAAACTGGCGATTAAAGTTGATTTTATTGATATAGACTCACCGCATTTTGTACATGCTGATCGCACTCGGCTAAAACAAATACTCATCAACTTATTATCCAATGCCATTAAATATAACAAGCTTGAGGGCAGTGTTACAGTGCGCTGTATTACGCAACCACTGGAACGTATACGTATTTGTATAACAGATACAGGTGAAGGTTTATCTGCCGAACAAATTGCGCAATTATTTCAACCCTTCAATCGATTAGGGCAAGAAAATAATGCAGTGGAAGGCACAGGTATTGGGTTGGTCATGACCAAACGCCTTATTGAATTAATGGGTGGCGAAATTGGGCTGGAAAGCCAAGTAGGTAAAGGCAGCGTATTTTGGGTAGATATGCATTTAACCACCGAGCAACCGATTGATTGCACCGCAACTACAGCTCCCTGTGCACATGAAAAGCCACACGCTGCTACACAAACTTTACTCTATGTTGAAGACAACCCCGCAAATCTAATGTTGATAGAGGATATTGTGGCGCACCGTTCCAATATTCGATTACTTACCGCGCTCGATGGCATTAGCGGCGTAGCACTCGCACGCACAGCGCAACCAGATGTCATTTTAATGGATATTAATTTGCCGGGAATTAACGGCCTGCAAGCATTAAAAATTCTTGCAACAGACCCTACTACCGCACACATACCCGTAATTGCGCTGAGCGCCCATGCCATACCCAGCGATATTCAAAAAGGCCTACAAGCAGGTTTTTTTTGCTATCTGACTAAACCCATTAAAATTAACGAATTTATGGAGACGCTGGATATGGCCTTGGAATATACGCAGCAACGCTGAGTACGCTCGCGTACAGATACAAATTGCTAGTCTAGGTAAACTAAATCTCCTACCGTTTAACAACGGGTTACATTTATGGAGAATGCTCATGAACGATTACGTGCATTATGTATCCGGTTTTTTTGCGCATCATCACGAAGTGGATGTTGTAATTGAAAAATTAGTGGTACAAGGAATTCCGCGCGAGCGCGTGCGAATATTCAAACAACCCGTGCCTGGGTCTACTCATGAGCCAACAGAAAGCAGCAATCAGGTGTTAAAAGATGTTTTGGTAGACGGTGCAATTGGTACAGCGGTCGGCACAGGCGTGGGGGCATTAATTCAAGTGGGGCTTATTGCCGCCAACGTTACTTTATTTGTCGCCAGCCCTTTAATCGCTCCACTGGTTTTACTTGGCTGGGGCGCCAGTATCGGTGGTGTTGTAGGTGCCAGCATTGGTGCTGCTGAAAAGGCACGGCCTTTATCAGCCTTGATTGACGATGCAATTGCCGCCGGGCAAATCGTAGTTGTCGCAGAAACCCGTACCGAAGCGGAAACCAAAATTGCACAAGACGTGATCAAAAGTTTTGTTGGCGATTATAAAGATGTAAGTGCAGCTTAAGTTGCTTACGCTATTTGGTAAATAGCCATCTCACGCAAAAAAATTTAACGCAAAATCCCTCACTTTCGAGGGATTTTTTATACCCATTATTAATGCATTCTATTTACTGCACGCCAAGTATTCGGATTCAACCATGCTTGGCTTTTGCGTATTCTTCCCAATAGCCAGCGCGACCATAATGGTCATGCAAACCTAATTCGTTTTGGTGACTAAAGGGAACATCAGGGTCAAATAGCGGCGCATCTTTCACTTCTTGCTGTGTCATCTCCACGGAAATTTTTGCATCACCCCAGTTGATATCGCGAATCCACGACGGTGAAAGCAACACTTGGTGCCCCGGCCACCAACTACTGGTGTTGACGATAAGGTAGCGCACCGCCCAAGTATCTTCATCCACCAACATGCCATGTAAGTTGCCAATTTGACCGTCTACACCTTGAATGTGATATCCCTGAATTTCTTTACAGCTACGCAGGTGGCGATCACCATTTCTGCGCCGTACCGTATCAATTACAGCAAAGGTTTCTGCAATCTGCGGA
Organism: uncultured Cellvibrio sp.; assembly: GCA_963506825.1. GTDB lineage: Bacteria > Pseudomonadota > Gammaproteobacteria > Pseudomonadales > Cellvibrionaceae > Cellvibrio. The sequence continues at coordinate 7,438 of CAUOQW010000040.1, read as the reverse complement.
TCATTCTCACACTGCTCAGCGGGTTCAGCAGCGCTAGATGAAATCATTCCTGGGCTAGCAAATGCACCCCACAGGCCCGTATTACCCCAATAAAATGGATAGCCGTAATAACTCAGGTAATCAACTTCATATTCTCGCGAAACGGGCAACTTGATATCAATAAGCGGGCTGTTTTTTACCTGATTCATGGTTATGGAGAGGCTTACTATTTTCTCTTCCAAATTTAAATATTTAATGGAAATGGGCGTCAAAAGGACTTTACGATTTTCCAGCCATATCCCAGTTTGAGCAATGAAATAGCGAATCACCCATTGCTTATCATCAAAATAAAAATCTCTTACTGACCCGATGAAACCGTCAGTGGCATGAATATGAAAACCATCAAGACCATTTAATTTATGTAACATAGGGAAAGCTCTCCTTGTATAAATATTGGGTATCTGCTGAAAGCAACAGAATCATTCATGCGCAGTGTGATTTTAAAAAAAATTTCAATCTGTTCGATAACGTACAAAAATTATTTACCCAGAAGAATATTTAACTTTTTAAAACCCAACCCAACAAACCCTGAGATAAATTCTCAACGCAAACTTGTATTAAGTTTATCGATTACTACAGCCCAATCGGCATCCACTTTAATTTGCTCTCGCAAAAACTTTGCTTGGGTTGGCGACCAAAATGGCGCTTCGCTAAGGGAAAGCTGCGGGTTTATGGTGCGATGTTCGGCAATAAAGGCTTCGATATCTGCATCAGCTGAGGGTAGACCTAGCTGATCAAATAAATCTGACATACCGTGTTGATTCGACTCCATCCTAACCTCATAAAAATTTGTAGTTGATCAACCTGGAAAAATAGTTGCGGGAAAATAACTAAAAAGGATAAGTGAAAAAAATGTACTACTGCTTACCCACACAGCATCACAAATTAGTGGGCAAACCTTCTAACAAATCCGCCAATTCATCGGCATGTTCTTCTTCAACAGCAAGAATAGATTTAAGCAAAAGACTTGTAGTGGAATCTTTGTCACCCAAGTATTGAATAAATTCGCGGTAGCTATCAATCGCAATGCGCTCAGCAATTAAATTTTCTTTAATCATGGCTAACAGGGTACCGCCCACTTGATATTCAGCGTGACTGCGCTGAGTTAAAGTGTCTGGCGAAAAATTGGGTTCACCACCTAACTGCACAATTCGCGCGGCCAACTTATCAGCGTGAGCAAGCTCTTCAGTGGAATGAACTAAAAATTCTGCAGCAATATTTTTAGCTTGAATGCCTCGCGCCATAAAGTGATGGCAGCGATAGCGCAACACGCACACTAATTCTGTCGCCAAGGCTTGATTGAGCAACTCAATAACCACTTCGCGATCTGCACCATAAGTATCGGTAATTGCACCTTGCTCTATATTGTTGCGCGCATGACTGCGCAAAGTAGCAACATCTGTTAAGCCTGAAATATTTTCCATAAATAAATTCCTCTCAATATTTTTCTATATTTTTCGATAACTGCAATATCAAATCCAACAACTTGGGCTTTAGTATTAACAATGATACTGCCCGCCCAAGTTGTTTTTAAAATAAAAATCCGTCCATGGAGGAAGCTTTAAATGAAATTTCCCCTTGAGCAGTTAAAAATACCGAAGGAAAAATACTGAGCCATACACATCGAACTCTGCAATAGGTTTACTCAACACTAAGGCTTGTTGTAATGCGAATGACCAAAATCATGAATGCTGGTAAGCGGCGGCCCCAGTGGTCTACTCATTTTTTTTGCAAAAACTCTTCGCTTCGGCAAATTAGTCTTTGAAGTGGGTTCTGGTTTGGATCTTATTACCGAGGAATCTATATTCGGCCCTTCGCCCCATGCACGAGGCTTATAAGCAGAAAGAGGATTGCTGAATCGGTCGTCGTCATAATCATCATAAGTATTCATAGGGTTTCCTGTCAGAGATACCTCATTCCGCAACAGCGCAGAATGCTTTAAAAGGCAGTTGCGACACTATGCCCGCAGGCACTTTTCGTCCGTGCGCTAGCGCTCATAAGTTGTGATCAAGTTGAGCTGATAAAGAGTGCGTTGACGCACAGAATTAACCACCCCCAAAGTTCATTGTGCATTTCACGCAGGCACCCACTTTCCGGTTAACGCCACAAGAGGATAATGCTGCTGTATTTATTAATTTTTTAACCATGAGGATTTATCATGCAAACTAACGTAGGAAACTTTGACACTAAAGAGAAGTTCGACGCTAAAGAAAACTTTGATTCCAATGAGAATTTCGACTCAAAGAAAAATTTAGACGCCAAAGAAAGTTTCGACTTTAATGATGGAAACTATGCTCAAGATGCATCGCACAAGCTGTCAAAAACTATTGAGAAATCTACAAAGCTGTCCCGTACATTGGAGTTTCAGACTTTTTTAACGGAAGTTGAAAGTTTGATTGCTGGAGCAACCTCAATGACCAGCGAAGAACTCGCACAGGCAAAGGCGAAATTAAAGGAGCGTATAGAGTCGCTTAAAAACTCTCTGAATGCTTGGAGCGGAGACATAAGCCAAATGGCACGTAAAGGCGTGACTGTCACCAACAACTATGTGCACGAACAACCTTGGACAGCAGTTGGTGTAAGTACATTCGTTGGCTTGGTAACAGGATGTTTATTAGCGCGCCGCGCTTAAGTGTTTTAAAGTAATTACGCGCACAAGGAAGGACTAGCTCGACCCCAAGCTCCCTCTTGGGGCCGAGGAGCACTTTGCTAGATTGTTGATAACAGCTCAAACCAAACTGCACCTAGAAAATATAATCCCACCCCAAATACCAGTGATCTTACCAACACCCGATTAATAGTTATATGTACCACGCTATGAAGATACCTTGAGACTACGAAGCCCCACGCATTAAAAACGATAGGCTCACTGGTGTAATCCAAACTAATAGCAAGAATACAAGCAGCAATAAAAATGGGCGGGAGCTGAAATAAGTTATTTAGATTGTTAGTTGTCTGAGCAACATAGTCTGGTGGTGAGCTGACATTAAACACTTTGTAATGCGATAGGTTTACTGAACCAAATTTCACTGACCACATACGACACGCAAAGGCAACGACAAACATCGACCCCATTAAAATAAGCATTAGCGCCAAGGGTTCCTTCATACTTGCTTGCTCCAACATCTAACGATTAAAATTTTTAATTGTTTTACTCGTTCGCAAGTGGAACTTAGTAACGAATAAATAATTCACGAAACACCCTACAACTATATAACCCAAAGCCTCTAATTCCTACCCCTAAGCTAGTTAGCGCACAGACGCTTTAAGCGCCCCGCTTTAGCCTAAAAAGTCTCTTCGTTCGCGAAAAACTTTTTGACTAAGGCTGTGACTATGACAAACAAAAATGAAACCTTAGTAACAACTGCCGGGCGTTTAATTGGCCCATTGCGCAACCTGTCCACGGATAAGCTAGAACACGATAATCAGCCGCCGTTGCGCGCAGAACTTTTTAGTGCTGACCAAATGGAGCAGCACGGCAAAGTATTGGCGACTATGCATTCCCTTGGCCCTTTAAGTAGAAGCACACGATTACTAGAACGCCTGGATGACAACGAACAGGTTTTACTGGCCTGCCGAGCACTCTTGACGGAAACAGTAAAAACCAAAGCGCGCATTGCGCCCGCAGGTGAATGGTTGCTGGATAATTTTTATCTTATGGAAGAGCAAATTCGCATGGCGCGGCAGCATTTGCCCAAAGGTTATAGCCGCGAACTACCGCGTTTGGCAGACGGGCCCTCAGCAGGTTTACCGCGCGTTTATGATCTCGCCTTGGAAGTTATTTCCCACGGCGATGGCCGTGTAGATGCCGAAACCTTTAGTCGCTTTGTGGCCGCTTACCAAATGGTAACACCACTCACATTGGGTGAGCTCTGGGCAATCCCCATTATGTTGCGGCTTGCGCTGATTGAAAATTTGCGCCGCGTTGCTGCGCGTATCAGTACCGCTCGCTATCACCTTAATCAGGCGCAAGATTGGGCGAGCCAAATGATTGAAGTCGCAGAGCGCGACCCCAAAAATTTGATTGTCGTTATTGCCGATATGGCGCGCTCCAACCCGCCTATGGTCAGCCCCTTTGTGGCGGAACTCACTCGCTGCCTGCAAGGCCACGGCCACGCCTTGGCGCTGCCGCTTACGTGGATTGAACAGCGCTTGGCTGAATCCAGCTTAACCATTGAACAGATGGTATTAACCGAAACCCAGCAGCAAGCGGCAGATCAATTATCGATTAGCAACACCATTGGCAGCCTGCGCTTTTTGGGTGCAACCGACTGGCGCGTGTTTGTAGAAAGCATGAGCGTGGTGGAGCAAACTCTGGCCGAGGATGTTGGCGGCATTTATAGCGCTATGGATTTTACCTCCCGCGATAGCTATCGACGGGTGGTTGATAGCCTTGCCAAACACAGCGCCATGTCAGAAGTAGAAGTCGCGCGCGCGGCCATACTCCTGGCGGGAATGGAAGCCGCTAGTAACGACAATAAGGTTCAAGCACACACCCAGCATGTGGGTTATTTCCTGGTGGATAAAGGCCTAACGCGCCTTGAACAAGCAGTGGGTGCACGCCTGCCCTTTATGATAAAACTGCGCCACTGGGCGGCACGTTTTCCGCTGCGGCTCCATGTAGGCACTATTATTTTATTCACCCTGCTGTTTGCCGCAGGCTTGGTAGCGCACGCCTATAGCACTGGTGTGATTGGCTGGCCGTTGTGGGTGATTGGGTTGTTATCTGTGCTTGCTGCCAGTCAGTTGGGTTCTGCCCTAGCCAATTGGCTGGCAATTCTGCTGGTGTGCCCAAAGCCTGTACCGCGTATGGATTACCAACTCGGAGTGCCGGTAGAAATGCGTACGCTGGTGGTAATTCCCAGTTTGATTTGCTCCATCCACAGTATTGATGAATTGTTGGAAGCCTTGGAGGTTCGATTTTTAGGTAACCGCGATGAGCACCTGCATTTTGGGCTGCTTACGGATTTTACCGATGCCCCCAGCGAGCATATGCCGCTGGATGAAGCCCTGCTCGAACATGCGCGCAAAGGGATTGAGCGGCTCAATGATAAATACCCTTCCACCCCCATCAACAGCCGCTTTTTTCTCTTTCATCGCCCACGTCTGTGGAATGCCGCCGATAAAGTGTGGATGGGCTATGAACGCAAGCGCGGCAAGTTGGCTGATTTAAATGCACTGCTGCGGCAGGACCCCGAGCGCCACCAAGCCCAAGGAAAAACCACCAGATTTTCACTGATTGTGGGCGATCTCACTCACCTATCGCCCATTAAATACATTATTACGTTGGATACCGATACCCACCTCCCGCGCGAATCTGCCCGGGAATTTGTGGGAGCCATGGCGCACCCGCTCAACCAGCCACGTTACAACGCTGGCGGGTGTATAACAGGCGGTTACGGTATTTTGCAGCCGCGTATAGCCGCAAGTTTAGCGGGGGCGAACCGTTCAATTTATGCCCGGCTGTTTAGCAGTGAACCGGGTATTGACCCTTATACCCGCTCAGTGTCCGATGTGTATCAAGACATCTTTGGTGAGGGCTCGTTTATCGGCAAGGGCATTTACGATATAGATGCCTTTGAGCACAGTTTGAAAGATCGATTTCCCGAAAATCGTATCCTCAGCCACGATTTGCTAGAGGGTTGTTACGCTCGTTCGGGGTTAATTAGCGATGTACATTTATTTGAAGAACACCCCAGCCAATATCTCACCGATGTAAAACGTCGCAAGCGCTGGATTCGCGGCGATTGGCAAATTGCCAGTTGGCTGCTGCCGTGGGTGCCCACACCCAATGGCAAGCACACATCCAACCCGCTCTCGGCGCTATCGCGCTGGAAAATTCTGGATAATCTGGTGCGCAGCCTTGCACCTGTAGCGCTATTACTGCTGTTGTTAATGGGCTGGTTAATTACCGGACAGGTGTGGTTTTGGACGCTCGCAGTGGTGGGTATAGTGCTTATTCCATCGCTTTTATTCGCATTGGTAGATGCGTTTCGTATGCCTGAAGGCGTGAGCTACCAGCAACATTTAATGGCCGTGCTGAAATCTACTGGGCACAATTTGGCGCAAACAGGATTTCGCATCGCCTGCCTCCCGCACGAAGCTGTGTATAGTTTGGAAGCCATATTGCGCAGCTTGGGGCGCATGCTATTTACCCGCCGCAAACTGTTGGAGTGGGATGTCTACAGCCAGCGCCGCAAAGCCACCGGTTGGGGTGCTATTTACCGCAGCATGTGGCCCGCGCCTTTTATTGCGGCTATTGCGGGAATTGGCCTAATCCTTGTTAACCGAGCTGGTTTAACAGCCGCCTTACCCGTGCTTTTGCTTTGGTTTAGCGCACCCTATTTGGCGTGGAAGTTAAGCCAGCCTTTGCTGCTGCAATCCGTTAATTTGAATAAGGATGAATTACTATTTCTGCGCAAAATTGCGCGTAAAACCTGGGCCTTCTTCGACCAATTTGTCACCGCCGAAGACAACTGGCTACCGCCCGACAATATGCAGGAAGACCCGGGGCCGATTATTGCGCACCGCACCTCGCCCACCAATATGGGCATGGCATTGCTCTCCAACCTTTCTGCCTATGATTTTGGTTACAGCACCCAAGGCGAACTCTTGGAACGCACCGCCAATACGCTCGGTAGCATGGCAAAACTTGAACGCCACCTTGGCCACTTTCTCAACTGGTATGACACCCGCAACCTACTGCCGCTCTACCCACGCTATGTCTCCACCGTAGATAGCGGCAATCTCGCGGGCCATTTACTGACCTTGCGCGCTGGTTTAATTACTCTACCAGACCAACCCATCGTGAGCCCGCGCCTATTTGAAGGCTTACTGGATACCTTCTTGATATTTGCCGCCAGTGCGCCCGGTAGATTGCATAAGCCCATTCAACAGCTAATGAAACAGCTCAATGAGGCCTGCCATGCCAAGCCTATTGCACTTGCCCACCTACACAATCTGCTCGCCCCTATTGCGGCAAACGCTGAAAGCTTACACGAGCAATTTGATGCACTGCTGGACACCGAGGCCGGTTTTTGGGCACAGACCTTAAGCCGCCAAGCGCGCGCCGCCTGCACTGAATTAGTGTTCATAGCCCCATGGCTAGAGCAGGACAATGCCCCTGACAATCTTGGTCTTATGGCAGATTTTGAAAGCATCCCCAGCCTGCGCCAACTGGCCGAAAGCGAAGGTTTATTTGCGGCTATTGATACTCAGCTTGCGCTTTCCACAACAGGAACCAACGTTGAAAATGTGTCGCTCTCGGTTAGTGACCAAGCCTGGCTCAAGCAAAAACGCCAACTCTTCAAGCTAGGCCGCGAACGCGCTCAAGCACGTATGGCCAATATCCAGCGATTGATTGAGCAAATCTCTGAGATGGCGGTAATGGACTACGAAT
>CAUOQW010000039.1:0-10491 GCA_963506825.1 uncultured Cellvibrio sp. | reverse complement strand
GGCTGAAGGTAAATTAGTATTAGCAGAAGACTCCGACCAAGAGACCAGAGAGATTGTGGGTTGCGGTAATGCATTGCCCCCACATAACATCAAAATTGTCGCGCCTGAATCTGGCCTTGAATTAGAAGATGGAAATGTTGCTGAAATTTGGTTTAGCGGCCCTAGTGTTGCCACGGGTTATTGGGAGCTTCCAGAAACATCCTCTGAAGTTTTTAATCAAACCCCTGTTAAGCGTTCTTCTTCCGAGGCGAATACTTGCATAAACTACTTGCGCACAGGTGATTTAGGTGTGATCTGGGACGGCGAGCTATTTGTTACAGGAAGAATGAAGGATTTAATTATATTTTGTGGAAGAAATTTTTATCCGCAAGATATCGAAATGAGTGCTGCAAACGCACATCCTTCTATTCGGCCAAACGCTATAGCCGCTTTTTCCTGTATAGAAGATGACAAGGAACGCTTAGTTGTAGTTACCGAAATAGAAAGAGAATATCTTCGTTCCATTGATCCTATTAAAGTCAAAGAAGTATTGCGCCAGCAAATTTTACTTGATCACGAAATTAATGTGGATGACATAGTCCTGTTAAAGCCTTATAAAATCCCCATGACCTCTAGCGGAAAAATTCAACGGCGGTTAACAAAAAAACAGTACGAAGAAAACACTTTAGAATCTATCCTCATAACGCAAGAAAAAATAGAAAAACCCTTCACACCAGTAACTTCTGCAATAGGTTTAATACTGCACAAAATTTGGTGCACAACTTTAAATAAAAATAAAATAGGAGGCGATGATAACTTTTTTGAGTTGGGAGGAAACTCTTTAAATGCCATTGAGATCATTGCTGAGATGCGTCTCCAAATCAATGAAATTAACATAGATACTAATGAATTTTTTGAATACCCCACTATTGATACGTTATCAGCCTATATTGAATTACAGATCGCTCACAATAACTCTAAGAAGTTGGCGCTGAATACAGAGAAAAAGAGAACTATAAAGATATGAACCCTCAAGAATTATTAAATTTTCTGTATACGAATAATGTTTCTATTGATGTAGATGGTGAAGATTTATTAATAGATGCGCCAGAGAATTTTTTAGATGACCGCTTAATTGAGCGGCTAGGTGAGCATAAACTTTCCATTATTAATATGTTACGCCGTTTCAATAAAACGACACACACACTTGAGCTTTCAAAGCATGACGTCATTGCACCCTATTCATGCACAACTACGCCAGCTCAAGATAGAATATTATTCTTAGAAGAAATAGCAGGCAATAATTCTTATTACAATATTCCTTTCGCTTACAAAATTTCTGGCGCTATTAATAAGTCTGCATTAAAAAAATCTTTTATGCTACTCATTAAAAATCATGAAATTTTACGCACCACTTATATACGATCTGGCATTGATTATGTTCAGCATATTAATGAAGAAAAGGATATCGATATACATGAAACTGATATTTCGTATTTTGGCAATAAAGAAACTAAAGCACTGGAATTGTTGGAAAAAGACGCACATCATAAATTTCTTCTTGATACTGAATGGCCTATTAGGGTCAAACTAATAAAGTTATCGAATACTGAATATACTATTAGTATTAATGTACATCACATAGCAGCAGATGGATTAAGTGCTGGCAGATTAATTAACGATATAAACCAAGCTTACAATTGGTTTGTTAATCCTTCTGCTGAAGAAAATTTTCCAAATCTTGGCAATAATTATCAATACAGTGACTATGCAATTTGGCAGAAAAAATGGCTGCAGTCTCAAGACTATATTGAATCAAAAAACTATTGGATAAATAAATTAAAGGGCGTACCGCATCTTCATAGTATTCCAACTGACTTTTTACGCCCAAGCAACCAGTCAATTGTCGGTGATTTTTATTCCATCGAACTGCCGCCATCGCTAGGTATCAGCTTAGTTGTGGCTGCCCAGCTTAACAAAACAACACCTTTTGTTATTTTTCAAGCTACATTTGCAGCGCTCTTATCTCGCTACAGCAGCGAAAAAGATATTTTATTTGGAATAGCCTCTGCTAACAGATACCCCACAGCGTTTATTAATAACATTGGATTATTTGTCAATACATTAGCGCTCCGCTACCAGCTATCAAATGACCTAACATTTTCAGCTTTATTGGCGCAGGCAGTTGAAATCAATAACGATGCCTTAAAGCATCAAAGCTTCCCATTCGATGCCTTAGTCGATCATATCCAACCACAAAGAGATTTAAGCTACAACGCCCTTATTCAGATAATGTTAGTAATGCATGACAATGCTCCTAATAACTTACATTTACAGGGCGTTGAAATTTTACCTATTACTCAAAAACAAAAGGTATCTAAATTTGATTTTAGTTTACACATAACACCCAAGCACGAAAGCTTCATACTTGAATGGGAGTACAATACTGATTTATTTGAACATAAAACAATTGAAATGTTTTCTACGCATTTCATTCGCTTGTTAGACGCGTTAATAACAACACCCGATAACGAAATCAATAAACTTCCCTTAGTTGATAAGGACGAGATTCCTACAACAATAAATAGAACCTTATTTCCGTCAGAACAATGCGTGCACCAACTCATTGAAGATAAAATACTTTCGTGCCCTGATGCCATTGCGATTATTCAAGGGGACGAACAGTTTACCTATCGTGAGCTTAACGAAAGTGCCAACAAAATAGCAGCTAACTTATTCGCAAATAATAAAAACATTCAACGAGTTGGCGTGTGCTTACATAAATCAGCAGAAATGATATTTTCATTTTTTGCCATTTTAAAAATGGGAGCCGTTTACGTCCCTTTGGACCCTTCTTACCCAAGAGAAAGGCTTGAGTTCATGATCAAAGACTCAGCCGTGGATGTATTAATTACCGATGACGCGTTTGATTTTGAATTTAATATACCACTATCGATATTGCGTACTGCTGACCTGCTACGCAATGCAGCACCTAATTTATTACCGTTAACATGTAATCTGGAGTCGCCGGCTTACATCATTTATACATCTGGCTCGACAGGAAAGCCAAAGGGTGTTTTGGTGTCGCATAAGAGTTTGTTTTATTCGCTGATTGCAAATCAATCGCTTATGCAGATAGACAATAGAGATTCGATGCCAACTATAGGCTCACAAGCTTTTGGGGTCTCTTTACTTGAAATTTTACTACCGCTTATTTCCGGAGGCACAGTTTTAATTTTACAAAAATCTGACATTCTAAATATTGATTTACTGACGCATTTGACGGATAAAGTTACTGTTTTACACGCTGTGCCAAGTTTAATGCGCATATGGTTGGATTTATTGATAGAAAAAGGTGGCAGCCACTCCTACCCTAATTTACGTTTATTGTTAGTTGGCGGTGAAGCCGTACCTGATAAATTATTAAAAGATATTAAATCTTGGCGCCCGCATGTTCGCCTACTAGAACTCTATGGCATGACAGAGTTGGCTGTGGTCTGTAGCAGCTATGATATGAAAGAAGGTTCAGCAATCAATTATTGCATTGGTAAACCCCATCCCAATACTGAATTTTATGTATTGAATGAACAGTATCAACATCAACCTATTGGTATTCCTGGTGAGCTTCATATTGGGGGCCTATCCTTAGCGACGGAATATATTAATCAACCGGAAATAACAAGCGAAAAATTTATTGTTAATCCGTTTGATACAACTCAACGGCTCTATAAATCTGGTGACAGGGTAAAGAGATTAGCTAATGGTCATTACGAATTTTTAGGGCGGGTTGATTTTCAAGTTAGTGTCCGTGGCGTACGGATAGAATGTGGCGAAATTGAAACTCTCGCACTACAAGTTGAAGGTGTAAAGCAAGCAATTGCCCATGTATTTGATACTCAAAAAAATGATCAGGTTTTAACATTATATTTTACAATCATTTCAGAAGATCTGGATCAAACAATAATCGCTAATAGTATTCGTGCACATTTAAATCAATATCTTCCAGATTATATGTGTCCATCTATTATTCAAAAAATAAATACATTTCCTTTAAATCCTAATGGCAAAGTAGATCGTAAAGCCTTACCAGAGCCCAATATTTCTGCTCAGCAAACTAGCTACATTGCAGCACGTACAGAGATTGAAGAACGTCTGTGTGAAATCTGGCAAGAGGCGTTAAGTGCAGAGCGTGTGGGTATTACAGATAATTTCTTTCAATTGGGCGGACATTCCCTATCAGCCACGCGATTAGTTGCACGTATTAATCAAGCCTTTAAGATAACGCTGCCCTTAAAAACTTTTTTTTCCGCTCCAACAGTGGAAGCAGTGGTATTGGCAATATCGACGCTGGAAAATAATTCAATCAATGTAGCGCTAGAAAAAATATCCCGGGAGCAAGTGTTACTGCCTTCATTTGCCCAGCAACGCTTATGGGTCCTAGATCAAATTGATGGAGGTAGTGCGCATTACAATCTGCCCGGCGGGTTAATGCTCTCAGGGCACCTGAATTACAGTGCGCTCACTGCGGCCTTTAATTCTATTATCGAACGCCATGAAAGTCTTCGCACCTGTTTTACGGTAGGCGATGATGGGCAACCGATACAAATTATTCAGGCCGCTAGACCATTTCTAATCACAATGACTGATTTATCAGCCTTAGAAGAAGGTGCTCGTCACTTACAAAAAAATGAGCGGATACTAGCAGCAGCCCGTCATGTATTTGATTTAAGTACGGATGTGATGCTGCGCGCTGAGTTATTGAAAATTGCAGAGGATGAGCATTTTCTTCTCGTGGTTATGCATCATATAGCCTCTGACGGCTGGTCATTATCGATATTTTTGAATGAACTATGCGCTCTCTATCGTGCCTACAGCCGTGGCGATGCAAATCCCCTGCTCCCGCTATCTATTCAGTATGCCGACTACGCCCACTGGCAACGCAATTGGTTGCAAGGCGAGGTGTTGGAACAACAGTTAAGCTACTGGACTAAACAACTGTCCAACTTACCGGTTGTACACAGCCTGCCACTCGATCGAACTCGCCCCAACCAGCAAAGTTTTGTGGGAGACATTTACAAATCACAAATTACAAATACGACTCGTTCTGCCCTGAATCAACTTTGCCAATCTCAAGGCGCAACATTGTTTATGGGATTACATGCTGCCTTCTCGGTGTTGTTATCACGCTACAGCAATGAAACAGATATTGTTGTAGGTAGCCCAATTGCTAATCGTGAGCAAGCTGGAGTAGCGGAGTTAATTGGGTTTTTTGTAAACACTCTCGTTCTACGCAGTGATTTATCAGAAAACCCCAGCTTTACGACATTGCTCAACCAAAGCAAAGCTATGTTGCTTGATGCCTATGCCCATCAACAAGTACCCTTTGAACAAATCGTCGAGCGGCTACAGCCAGAACGAAACCTGGGTCACAGTCCATTATTTCAAGTGATGTTAGTTCTGCAAAACAATGATGAAGGCACTCTGGATATTCCCGGCTTAATACTCAGTGCCGCGGAACAACATGTCGGAATTGCTAAGTATGATTTAACTTTATATGTGAGCGAAAGCCTTGAAGGATTGAAACTAAACTGGGAATACAACACGGATTTGTTTGAATCGCAAACTATTGTACGCATGGCAAATCACTTTGAGTTATTGCTCAATGCATTAATTGCTAAGCCCAGCGAAAGCGTTTTCAAAGTTGAAATGCTCAGTGCGCAAGAGCGCCAACAATTGTTGGTGGACTGGAACAATACGAAAACAGATTATCCGAACGATAAATGCATTCATGACTTGTTTGAAGCACAAGTTGAAAAAAGTCAAAATTCAACTGCAATTGTGTTTGAAAACCAATCCCTCAGCTATCGGCAGCTGAATGAAAAGGCAAATCAACTCGCTCACTATCTCATTGAAGAAAAACAGGTAAAGCCAGATACCTTGGTCGGTATTTGTGTAGAGCGTTCGTTAGAAATGATAATTGGAATTCTAGCTATCTTGAAAGCAGGTGGCGCCTATGTACCACTGGATCCTGAATATCCAAATACGCGTTTAAAATACATGCTGGATGATGCCAAACTCACCACGGTTCTCACCCAAAGTCACTTGCGTCATACCACGCCCGTTACCAATGAACAGGCAATCTGTTTAGATGCTGAAAATGTTCAGCATCGATTACAAACTCACTCAATAACGAATCCAAATTCAACACAAAAAATAGGTTTAACCTCAAATAATTTAGCCTATGTAATTTACACCTCAGGCTCGACAGGCAACCCGAAAGGTGTAATGGTTGAACACAATAGTGTCGTTAACTTCTTAACAGGTATGAGACAGAAACCTGGGATTAACGAAAGCGACTGTTTATTAGCTGTAACTTCCACCTCGTTTGATATTCATGGGCTGGAATTGTTTTTACCGATCACAGTAGGTGCACAATTCATTGTTGCAACAAAAGACGCTACAAGTAATCCAGACGCACTTGTTACCCTAATAAAACAACACCATGTTTCTTTAATGCAAGCAACACCTGCCACGTGGAAAATGTTGATAGACGCTAATTGGCCGGATAATTCACCGCTTAAAATATTATGTGGTGGTGAAGCACTCAGCTTGCACCTAGCAACTGCATTGTTACGCCGGCCAAGTGTTGAGTTATGGAATATGTATGGCCCTACAGAGACCACAATTTGGTCTACCACACAACAAGTTCTACCGCAGTCTGATCAAATTTTAATGGGCCAGCCCATTGCCAATACGCAAATCTATATAGCAACAAATACCATGGAGCTGGCACCCATTGGTGTTGCGGGTGAGTTACTAATCGGCGGCGCAGGTGTCACGCGCGGTTATTTAAATCGCACAGATTTAACCGCTGAAAAATTTATCCCTAATCCGTTCTATGATAAAACCAATTCATTAAGCAGCGGACGCTTATATAAAACCGGTGATCTAGTGCGCTGGTTGCCAGATGGTAATCTGGAGTTTTTAGGTCGCATGGATCACCAGGTAAAAATTCGCGGCTTCAGAATTGAACTAGGTGAGATTGAAAACACGCTGCGTATTTATTCAGTGGTAAAAGATGTCATTGTAGTTGCCAAGGAATCGGCGACAACTGCAGATAATCACCTCATTGCTTATGTGGTAGCGGAAGCGATTAATGTGCACGACAGCAGTGAATTAGCTACAGAGGCACGTCAGGAATTTATTGAACATCTACGCCTTCACTTAACTCAAAGTTTACCGGATTACATGGTACCCAGCGCATTTGTATTGTTGGAGAGCCTACCGCTCACCCCAAACGGAAAAATAGATCGCAACGCGTTGCCTGAACCCGATCTTGCACAACAGCAGAAAATCTATGTTGCACCACGTACAGATATAGAGCAAGCACTGTGCGGCATGTGGCATGAAATACTAAAAATTAATCCCATTGGAATTACTGACAATTTTTTTCAGTTAGGAGGAAATTCACTACTCGCAGCACGCTTGGTACGCAAAATTAATTTAGAAATAGATGATAAATTCAAAATTAGTCATATCTTCCAATACCCAAGAATAGAAGAATGTGCGCGATTTATAGAACAACAAATTTCAACAACACCAGAAATCATAGCCGAAACATTTGACCCTTTAACTGAGTATTCTATACCGGTCAACAGGCTATTTTATAAAAATAAAACATTAAATGTTATAGCGCATCATACCGGCTCTATTTTTTTAGATATTCAATCAGCCGCTATTACTTTTGATTTATTGCAAAGCGCATTCTCTCTACTAATAGAGATGCATCCAATATTAAACTCGAAGCAATATATAAATTCAGCTGGAAATTTAGTTCATACATTTAGACATACGAAGGAAAAATTTAATATAACCTATAAGGATTTTTCAATACCCAGCGAACAAGATATTTGTAATAATGCTTGGCTAAACTGTGACGAATATGTTGCTACCATACCCTCCAATTCATTTTCATTCACAGAGGATGACGGACTATTCAAAGCATATTTATTCAATTGTGGTGAAACCAATCCAAAACGTCTTTTTATTATCTGGCACCATAACATTTTAGATGCTTTTTCGATTGAAATTGTAATGGACGATTTTGACGAAATACTAAATTCGTTACTAAAAAATGAAAGCTATAACACAAAAAAGAATTATTCCAATATCATAAAGTGGTATGACGTTATTAGTGCTAGCGCGAAAAATTACTGGGCGCAAGATCTTCAATATTGGAAAAGCAGGCCTTGGGATCAAGTAGTTAGCTTACCGCATGATAAAATTTCTGATGATTTTTTAGATGATACTGACTGGGCTAATAAAACCGAATTGGCTAGCATGCAATGTTTATGGCAAGAAGGGATTATCACTGCCCCTTTAGGGGAATGTTTAGCAAAAGCAATGTCAGCGAATAGCCTTTCCGCTGAAAAAACAAGTATTTTATATTCTTCAAAAATCTCTCAACAAGGAATTAATGCCTTTGATGTAATACTACTTGCTATATCTCGAGTATTTTCTGTTTGGACTAAAAATGATATTACATTACTTGAGATAATCAATAGCGGAAGAGGCTTAATATTTCCCGACTTCGACAACACTAAAACTATTGGTGACATAGCATTCAATGCACCTTTATTAATTAACTCTACATTAGATTTACCCGTTTTATCGTCACTTCGCCATATACACGATGAAAGACAGAACTTACCAAGGCTTGCCTTAAGCTATAAATGGAATAAAAATATTTTAGAGACGCCTGAATATAAAAATCTTCCTCAATCACAAATTCTCATTAATTACGATACAGGAAATCGCTACAACCTTGGCAGTAGATTCAATCTAATTAACAATAAATTAATGACGCCCAGCTATGTCAACTCAAGCTATAAAGATATTAGCCAAGATTTAATTGCAAAAGATCGTGTTTACATTATGGCTGACATTAAAGATGGTAAATTGTTTTTTCGAGTAGAAATTTCGGGCTATGACGGTGGTGTGATTTATAAAAATCCTTATTATCACCCCAGTCGAATTTATACTCTGAGCAGAGACATTATTGCCGAGCTTGAAAAAATATTGAATGAGTTACATTGTTAAAATAATCATGCTTTTTAATTTTATTTCAATGAAAAATTCTTGATGTTTTTTACTGTACTTACCTGTTAACGCCCCTTGGTGAAACCTTTGAAAAATCAAAAAATCTCCATTACTACATTGCTATACAGAAACTCTCCAAAACTACTGTTATTAAGTATTACCGCTGGCGCAGCAGCTGGATCGCTTTATGGTTTAATAATACCTTTAGTCCTTTATGGTGTTAATAATAAAACTACAATAAAAACTGAAGCCACAACTGACAGCTCTATACTTAACTTTATTAGTCAGAATTTTCCATTAATATTCATTGGTCTTTGCATTGTCATAATGCTAATGAAATTAACCTCTATCATCATAGTTAATAATATTGCTAAAACAGCAACCGCTGAATTAAAAATCACTATAGCGAAAAAAATTCAAAAAATGTTGGTGGCCCATGTTGAGAAGGAGGGCCTAACAAGACTACTCAATATTATTGGTGCTGACGCTCAGGCCGTCGCTAATGCAGCCACAGCGATACCTATGCTGCTTGTTTCCGTACTTACAATATTCGGCATGCTTGTCTATTTGGCCACACTGAATATTTATGTATTTTTTATTATTTTAGTTGCGATATTAGTAGGTGCAATTATATTTCAAGTTCCTTCTAATATTTCCATGCGCTTTTATGAACACGCCAGAGAGCTTCAAGACGTTAGTCAGGAAGGTGTAAGGGGTCTAATTTTTGGGGTTTATGAATTAAAACTTGATCACACCAAAGCAAATAAGTTTATGCAGCAAGAATTAGTTAATCCCTTGCACAAAGCTCTCCGAATAGAAAAATTGGGTGACGCACTTTTACACACTGCAGGAAACTTTAGTGATCTTCTAGCATTTTTAATAATCGGACTTGTTGTGTTTTTTCTTCCCGACAGTATTAATTTGGCCCCAACACAAAGTTATGGTGTGATCATGGCGCTTCTGTATGTTGCAGGCCCCGTAGGTCACATTCTATCTACGATGCAACACCTTCAACGAGGCAAAGTAGCGCTTGCTCGTATACACATGCTGCAAGATTTAGATGAAGAAATACTATCTCCTGCAGCCTCATCCATAAGTCAATGGACGAGCTTTAATGTAAAAAATGCAACCTATGTTTATCCCAAACAAAATGAAAATGAGGAATCTTCATTTTCATTAGCCGAGACATCATTATCTTTTCAAAAAGGAAAAATTTATTTTATCGTGGGTGGGAACGGCTCAGGGAAATCCACATTAAGCAAGCTAATTTCTCTGCACTATATTCCAACTACTGGTTCGGTTTCATTCGATGACACCGTTATTAACAGCAATAATATTATCTCTGCAAGATCAAAAATTTCAGTAATTTATTCAAACTATTACTTATTCAGAACACTCTACCGAGAATATACG
>CAUOQW010000038.1:0-10690 GCA_963506825.1 uncultured Cellvibrio sp. | reverse complement strand
GGCTCGCCGCTACTTAAACCATGGCCAGGTAAATCGAAGGCGAGCACTGCGAAATTATTTTCCAGCGCAAAGCGAATTGGGTGTTCAAACACACCGACATGATCGTAATAGCCATGTACTACTACGAATGTGCCTTTGGGGTTTTCTGGTAGCCAATAGTGCGTGGCTATGCGAAACCCGGCAGCTTTCACGCAACCGAATGCATGCGAGACCTGCGCAAATTCTTCGGCAAAATTAATCCCGTAGTCATTCAGGTACGCCTGCGCCAAGTTAGCATGCGACCACGCGCAATCTTTTGCCGGTGAAAACTCTAACTCCGGCAATTGCTGGGTAAGCCTATTCAAATCTTGCGATGTTAGTGTCATATGCGTTTTTTGCTGTTATCAACAATAAAGATCTAGTCATTGTGAATATATCTTAAAGATTCGCCATCTTACCAATTTAACCTAGTATTAAGTACCTGACGATAGATTTAGTGGCTTATTAAGGACAGCGAAGTCCTGCTCCACTATAATCCTCACACACAATAATTAGCCGCTATATAAGTGGCAAGATGCAACTAATCGAGTACGCCATGAAAGAGTATATTTTTAACATTCACGATGTTGTGCTATTAATGACCACCGCCGAGTGTATTTTACTCGCCATTTTTCAAGCGATTTTGCCCGCTAAAAATAAAGCCTCCAGTATTTTACTCACGGTATTTTTATTATCGGTTGCCGTAAGTGCCATGTGTGTATTGATGTTGTGGAACAACAATGTCCGATTCTTTAATGTCTTTGATAATATTCTGCTGCCCTATTTTTTGACCACGGCACTTTTAATAAAAGGCCCCGCACTCTACTTGTATGTACGCGCCATTACGCAAGAATCTTTTGTTCTGGATGCCAGTAAATTAGGGCACTTGGTGCCCATTGCCGTGGGTACTATTTGGATATTTATGTTCAATATAGATACGCGCGCGCTCATTTGGTTTCGCGACATCAGTACCTCTGCACTTGATAGTTTCACGGTTGAGTGCTTATGGGCAGCGACCAAAATAACACCTCTCGCTTACGTAATTGCCGCTGCGTTTAAGGTGCGCAAATATATGACTCAATTGGAAAATCAATATTCCCATTTCTCACCTACTGAGCCAGGTTGGCTAAGTATTTTGACCTATGGATTTTTAACGAGCTGGAGCCTTACACTCTTGGTACATGTTGTCGCCGAATTTTCAAATCCGTCAATTGCAGACACCTTTGGCATTACCGATAACTATGCCGGTCTTATTTTAATTAATGCGCTTTTTACTTACAGCGTTGTTTACGCACATCAACTACTTGCTACCAAACCCGAAGCTACAGAAACTGTAAAAGAGAAAACCGACGAAAAAGTTACCAGCGGCGCCATTCAAAAAGTTCAATCTGGAATGGAAGTACAAAAGCTGTATTTAAAACACAATTTAAATATTGAAGAGTTTTCCAAACGTATTGACCTACCCATTAAAGACGTATCCGCCGTTATCAATAAACACTACGGCACCAACTTTTTTGAGTTTATGAATAAGTATCGCGTGGATGAAGCCAAACGCTTATTGCTCGATAAAAACTGTGCAGAAATGACAGTATTGGATATTTTGTTGCAAGCAGGTTTTAACAGCAAATCCGCCTTTCACCGCTTTTTTAACCGCTTGGTGGGAGTATCGCCTACAGAATTTCGTAAGCAAGCGTTGCAAAAGGCGGCGTGATTGGGGTCAGTTTAGCTTTGATAGAATTCCCGCCACAAACTCAACAACACTCGAAGCAATATCACCTTTAGTGTACGTAAGCGAACCCACAAGTTCGCTTCTTTGTTTGGTTACAGCAGAACACAATTCATTAAAATCAAACCAAATTGCATTACAAGCGGGGCAAAAATCTAACTCTGTATTATTATAATTAGTAATAAACATAGCTTGACTACAAGAAGGGCACAAACATATTGAAGTTGCAGTTAAACCACCTCTTATATCGGTATACAAACTATCTATTGAAATGTCAGGCTTATATTTCAGCGTATGAATATAGCTCTCAGTTAAAAGAACACCTGAACATTGCGCACAGCAAAATCCAACATGCCCTTCCCGCTCCATAATTTCTAAATCAACATCACATCTTGGGCAATGCATTCTTGTTACCTATTAAGGTGAATTACCTAAACCCACTCAATTTCTATAACTTACATTAAGGTAACTTAAGATATAAAGCCACCGAAACGCCCCCTATAAGCACTGTCCAAAAAATTGCGAGAAATATCAAAACACCTTTGCTGTAGAAGTTAGTTACTTTTAAAGCAGCCTCGTCTTTGGGGCTTGATTCATAGCCATAGAAAAGAAGTTGCCAAGCCGAAACTAAAATAGCGAAAGCAATTGCCATCCACATTTGCGGAGATTGCTCGAAATGGTATGCAATCCATATGGGTAACAGAAAAATCGCAAAGCCTAAGATAATACGGATTAACGCTCGTCGCGATAGCTGAAACCGTGATTTTTTAAGATCGACCTCACGAGAAAACACTTCGCGCTGCGTTTTGTCTACTTCAAATCGCAATTTCATGCGCTCTACTCCAAATTATTTTTTACAAAAAAATGCTCTTAAAACATAAAATGGGGTCACATAAAATGGGGTCAGAGTAAAATTAAATTGAGGAATTATTCAATCTGAGATATTTCCGTTTTTTATTTTTACTCTGACCCCATTTTAGAGCCCGACTTACGCCCCACTCTCAAAGGCGTTATTCTTCTTTTCAGGTTAATTTCA
Source organism: uncultured Cellvibrio sp. (assembly GCA_963506825.1). Taxonomy (GTDB): domain Bacteria; phylum Pseudomonadota; class Gammaproteobacteria; order Pseudomonadales; family Cellvibrionaceae; genus Cellvibrio. The sequence goes on along the minus strand of CAUOQW010000038.1, from coordinate 7,910 downwards.
ACCTCTTGTTTAAATCTATCGCCGCCCAAAGCCAAACCTTGGTTAACCGATTTGCGAATGTTATCAACCTCATTTGGCTCCAAATGAAACCTGAAAAGCTCACGATACTGTAACTGACGTTCTTCAGGTGTTTTACCTAATTGTAAGTATTCGTTATGGGGTGTTATTAAGAGTGACGATTTCCCAAGTGCATTGGCTCTATAACTAGACCAAGCGAATTCACTTGGGTTAGCGACTATTCCAGCTCTTACAGGATTTAATTCAATATAACGATAGCACTGCAAAAGATACTCAGAGGTTTGCACAATGCAGGACTTATACCGGCCCTCCCAAAGAGTGCCGCTGCGTTGATAGGTTTTATTAAAGTATTGAACATACTGACGGCCAAGCGATTGCATTAATTTAGATACAGCCGATTGAACTCGAGGGGTCACAAGCAAATGCACATGGTTGGTCATACAAACCCATGCATGAATTTCAACTTGGTATTTGAACGAAAACTCTTTTAACCAATAAGCGTAAGCTGCTAAATCTTCCCTTGAATTAAAGCAAACCTGCCGATTGTTGCCACGCTGAATAATATGTTGCGGAATATCTACCGGACAAAAACGCGCTAACCGTGCCATACATCCTCCTTGATGTTTTTAAATTGGTAAATTGGGGTCAGAGTAAAAATAAAAAACGAAAATACCTCAGATTAGAGAAATCCTCAATTTAATTTTACTCTGACCCCAATTGTTAAAGGCAAAACAGAAGCTAGCAACCGATTTGCTGGATGCGATTATTCAACAGAGCTAACAGCTAATAAAACAGCAACTAAAAAGAAAAAGCCCAACACATTTCTGTACTGGGCTAAGTGAGATTTTTTCTTTAAAAAAAAAAGAGAATGATTAAATATCAATCGAGACTGATCCTATTGACCCTGACCCCAGTTTTATTTATCTAAAAAGGATTGATCAAAACTCAACCTTTACACTGACCCCAGTTTATTTTTTGTCATCCCCATCAGCTTTTTTCTCTCTCGCGCCTCCTGTACCCAGCCAAATAAAGAGTAATGCAATAAGCAATTCTTTAAGCAGATATAAATAAAATGAAGGTTGGCCAGCCATACTCTTCGAGCCCTTAGTGATTACATAGCCATCATTCAATGCAATGTAGATTGGCCACAAAAAAAACAAAGCCACAAAAATCATTAAGCAACGAAACGCTAAGAGAAATTTTTTTTCCAAGTACACACACATTAAGATATCACTTTTCATTTTAATGCCCTTTACATTTAGTAAACCAACGCAAACTATATTACTAACTCATTATTCAATTACGAACACTACATACTAATGCTTAAGCTTTTCCTCTACGACAGCCTCAGACACATCCTGATTTACCTTCTCAGCTACCACATTAATAATCCGCTCAGCGATCTTACCTCTAGCCCCACCCGCTGCGCCTATTGCTTCTGCCGCAACTTTAATCGGAGCTTCTGCTGCGGTGCCAACGGCCTCCCCCGTGAGCACCGCCCCTGTCGCTTCGTTATTTCGAGTTGTAAAATCACTATCTGAGGTAAAATCAATACTCTTTTCTCCTATTGTAGAAAGAGCACTAATCACTCCAAGCGGAGCAGCAATTTCGGGCTGCCCAAGGCCGATAGCCGCCATTGCACCAATGTCAGCTCCATTGCTTATCGTTTTGAGAGATTCTTTCGCTATGTTTTCCTGTTGTACTAAGGAAGCCCTGAGGCTTTGCTGTGTAATCCGAGAAGAATATGCTTGAGCTTGCATTTGCCCCATGCTGGGCATAACTCCACTCTTCCCTGTCGGATCAATCACATTAACCGGATCATTTCCCACATACGCATACAAATTCATATCATCTTTGTACCCAATCGGATCCGTTTGCAAAAACCTCCCCATCTTCGGCGCATACACCCGCGCTTTGTAATGGTACATCCCCAATTCTTTAATCCACACCTGACCGGTATAGGCAAACGAATCCACATTAGCACTGGCAGGAATTCCGTAGGCATCGTAAGCCAAGGTATTCACCACCGCGCCGGTGCTATTGCTGTGCGCGATAATACTGCCCTGATGATTTGCGTGTAAGTAACGGCGCTCGGTAATTGCGATGCTCGCACTGTTGTACTGCACCCATGGCTCATCTACTTGATCGCCATGTACATAACGTTTTTGTAAACTACTACCGCTGTATTCGGCGACTAAAGCATCGCCATCGTAGAGAAATTGACGAACACCTCCGGTGTTAGAACTAATTTGAAACAGGCGGCCGTTGGGGTCATAACTTAGCTGCACTAAAAAGCTGGCGTTATCTAACTTGGTGGATTTAACCAAACGGTTTTCATTGTCATAGTTGTAGTAATCCATACCATCGTAATAAAGGTTGCCGCTGGTATCGTAGCCAAGCAAGATAGTGCCAATTTGTTTGTATTGGTTTAAGCCATTGGATACATAAGTTCCCACGCGGTCTTCATTGCCCACATAATTGTATTGCGTGTTGCTTTGGGTGAGCTCAGTAACTTGGCTGGCCTTATTGAATAAAAAGGAATTCGTTAGGTTGTTACTGGTGGTTGTAAACGCTTGAGAAAAGGCATTAAGTTGAACGCCATTTGTGTAAGAGTAACTGGTGAAATTTGAGTTGCCGCTGCGAGTAATTCTGTCGCGCTTACCATTACTTTGATAAGTGACTGTTAACAGGTTGTTGTTGAATGTCGCACTATCCGACACGCCCGTTACACGGTTTATACCATCAAAGGTGTAGCTAAATTGTTGGTTATCTGGATGCTTAATGGATTCGCGGTTGTTGTTGAGATCGTAAGCTGACGTAAGTGTACGGGTGATGCCGCCCATATTATTAGTGGCCGTAATACGGTTACCAAAGCCATCGTAAGTATTGGTTAGGCCTTCGCCATTAACGCTGTCAAAGCGGGCCTTAAGTTGTAACCCACGCAAGTCATAATCGTAGTGAACATCGCGAGTGAAGGTGTTATCTGCAAAATCTTTTAAGATCAGGCGATTATTATTGTCGTATTGATAACCCACCATTTTAGCGCTGCGTTTGCGCTCAGAGGTTTTATTGTTATTGTTGTCATAGCCAAATTCAACATAATCACTTTCATTCACACTTCCCGCATTTGTGGGTAGGCTATTTGCAACAGAGGGTTTATTACAGATTTGACCCGCTGCCAATACCTTTGCCGTTGCCGGGTAAACCATTCTTGATAAACGCCATTGCGTATCGTAACGCAGTTCAGTTTTGTTGCAGTTTGCATCTACCTGATAGCGCAGCGCTTTACCTTCATAAACATTACTGACGTAATTTTCTTGAATAGAGGTACCTACTGCACGCTCTTCTGTAGTTACTTGATCTAATTCATCGTAGGTGAAGCGGGTGATACGATCTGGGTTATCGCCGGATACATTGCTGGATGCACAAGCGTCGCCCGTAGCCATGGCATTCATTCGCACTGCTTTGCACAACACACGGGACTTAGCGTCGTAGCTGTACTCCACTAGCGATAGTACGGTGCTACTTTTATCTTTAACCGTTTCTGTTTGAGCTCGGCCATAGCTGTCATAGGTGATGACCTTAGTCGAGTTCACGTCGAAAGAGAAAGATGACCAACCCGAAGGATTTGCTTCACCCGGCCATGAGCCTAGTTCACCTTTTTCAACCTTTTCGATCAAGCCGCGATTATTATAAGTATTGCGTGTAGCTTGATAGCCGTTACTAACTCCCGGCTTACTACTAAATGAACCTAACAATTTACCACTGCTGTTGTAACGCGAATAACTGGTAAATGCAGTTTCTACTTGCGCCGATTGCACCAAAGGCGCAACGCTCACCAGCATAAGCACCAGAACACTGGAATAGAGCGTATTGATTAATTTTTTTTTCATTATCACTTTTCCTTGTCCGATTATTGTGGGCAGCTGCTTAGATTAGCTTTGGGTTGTGTTTCGCCAATGCGGTTACCGTACTTGTCATACTCATAGCACCACACCTTGGTGGTTAGGCTACCGTTATGCTCCGCTGTCACACTTTTCCCACGCAATAACAAATTGTTAGGCTGCCCTGAATTTTGAGGTCCGTAGTCGTAAGTAGTTTTAATCATATCCAAACTACCTTCCGCACAAGTCTCAGTGGTGCGACAGGTGTGCTCACTGGTCAACATCCAAATAGGGGCTGGATCTTGGGTGATAGTTTCGCCATCTTTTTTGTAGTACGCGTACTTCTGTTCATACTTATAAACCGTAGAGGCTCTCACTCCATTTTTATCTGCAGGGGCAGTGATTTTAATGGGGTTGCCGAAACGCCCTCGCGGGTCGTATTCGTACGTTGTTTCGTTACCACGTGCATCCTTCGTCCATGTAGGCTTGTTACAGGTTTTAGGATAAGTGCATGTGCTTGCATAGCCACCCGCCTCTTGCAGAAGCATTGGGGTGCTAGGTGCTATAGATTTAATTTGATTGAGGTTGCCGCGGGGCCCGTCATAGAAATACTGTTGTGCTGGCCCACCACCAGCAATTGGATAAAACCGGTCAACAAGTTTGCGCAAATCTTGATGATAAAAATAGGTGCCAGATTTTTTTGTTGTCACAGAATGAAGCACATTGGGCTCATACCGCGCCGATACAGCTGTTATTTCACTACTGTTTCTGTCCGATGTCCCCGGATTTAAGCTTGGGCCACCATAGCTCTCTGTATCAGTACCATTCATTACTGCATTAGTAATCTGCCCGACTCTGGCACCAAGATACCAATAGGGAAAGTAACCATCGGGACTGTTACTTATTACTGTTCCTATGTTTTTGTAAGTATATTCATAATTAGGAACTGTACTTTGTGGCGTTTTTATACTGCGTAAACGGGGAGACCATTTTCCAAGGCCAGTGCGGCTCCCCGAACAAGATGCATCCTCATAACCATCATTTGTTATGCACAGATTCTCTGGTTGATACTGGATTTCAGTAACGCCCTCATTCGTGGTGAGTTTGAGTAGATAATTGGAAGAAGGAATGCCGGGAGTCCAGAAAATATCTGGCGTTCCAGTAGGCCAGCTAAATGTTGCTGTCGGCCAGCCACTGCTGCCACAAGTAACGGCATCCGCAGAACAATATTGATTCGCAAGGTTGATACCTACAATCTGACTGGGAGTACCATCCATACCTGGAGTGTTGAAATGATACTTCAGCATGAACCCTGTATTGGTTGTAACGCCTTTATAAGACACCCGGACTTTATAGCCATTGGGGTAAGTGACTTCTACTAAGCGCCTACCAACACTCGCATATTTTGACTCTATTCCATCAGGAGTTGTCCATGTAAGATAACTTTTGTCGGCACTTTCTGTCAGTGAATGGCGACGATCTCCAACCGCTTTAAAGGTGTATCCACTAGTGGCAGATGCGTCTCTGTTCACCACACCATTTTGATACACCAAAAAGTCTTGGCTGCCTGCGGGGCCATAGGCTCGCATTACACTCACCCTTTTAGTGTGATCATACTCGTATGTGGATTTATCACGGAATGCCAATATGGTTAGGGTATCGCCACTACCACTCGTCAAAATATCAATAATGTTCTCGGATATATTTTTTCGGGTAACAGTGCCAGCAAAGGCATCGACAAATCCAATATAATTACCGTCAGCAAATAAATCGGTGTAGAGCTGAACGTTGTGACTTAAGCCAAGTTCACCGCCGATAGACACCGTCTTGAGACTTCGCGCAAGTTGACCGGACTCCATATTCACGCCGAATCTATCTGCAACTTCAACACTGGGTGGCGCAATCGGATTGTGCTCAAGCGCCAGAGTCGAGCAGGAAAATCCCAAGAGTACGAATAATATTTTTTTCATTTTTTCATTCCCTATTAATTAAAAATTTGCTTTTATTCCACAAAAATTATTTGCATCACACGCTTGCACGCTTCTCGGCAGGTTGGCCGCCGAATCTCCTGCAGGGCAACCAACAAAGACGACGTTATCGGTAACAAATTGAGTTCCTCCAGTCGTATCTTTAACAAAATAACGAGTCGCTCCAGGCACCGGGTTCCAAGTGGCTCTCCACACGCAATCGAAATATAGAGATTTGTACAGACCAGTAGGCGCAGGCAATTGAGCAGGTTTAGTTATTAATTGCCCACTGGATAAAGTGCTGTAATCACCCATGGTATTTGTGGCCCTTACATCTACGTTATAAGTTGTAGAAGCTGTTAGGTCATGCAAACTAGCAGGTGATGCACTTATGAAAGTCCAAATGCCGCTGTTTACGCGATATTCATACCCAGCCAAGTTGGCACTGTTAGAAGCTACCCAATACACGACACCTGTGGTCGATGCGCTATTTAGAGTCAATGATCCCGGCGGAACTACACTTAGCCTAACTTGATAATTACCCGCGCTACTTTCGTTATTTGCCGCATCATAGGCTTTAACCTTAAAGGGAATGTAAGCACCCGCCGTAAGCCCCGAGAAACTCACATTAGTTGCAGTAGTGGTTTGCCAATTACTGCCATCTATTGAATATCGGTAACCTGCAAGTGCACGATCATCAGTAGATACCGCCCAACTGATATTAAAACTCGTTGAGGTCACGGCTGTGGGTGCGTTAATAACTGGAACGGTTGGAGCTTGTGTGTCCGGTGGCGTGAGGGTTAAGAATCCTACTATCGCCGATTCACTTACATTCCCTGCTGCATCTCTGGCTCGCACATAAAACGTGTAACTCGTGCTTGGATTTAACCCCGTTATGGTTGTAGAAAGTGAAAGCCCCACGTTTTGGGATTTTATAAAAGTACTACCGATGTAAATAAAATACTCATAACTGGTTACACCAATGTTATCCGTTGTTGAACTCCACGATGCAGCAGCAGAAGTTGTACTAGGGGTTATGTTGGGAGTTCCCGGAACGCGAACTGGAACAATCCTATCGATTGTTGTAAACGATTTCTGAGCAGACAAACTGTCATGCCCAGCAGCATCTTTTGCTCGAACATAAAGTGTGTAATTTTCCCCTGCAACCAACCCCGTCAGGGTTGTAGAATTTACCTTACCCACATTCGTCCAAGAGACTCCGCCATTTAGTGAGTACTCATAGCTCACAACACCTACGTTATCCGTTGATACACCCCAAGTTGCGGGTGCAGTTGGATAATACAGATCGGGCACGTTAACTGGTTCTGGTGGTGTTGGAATCTGGGTATCCGGTAGTGATGGCAATGAGAAGCTTGTTGTTATCTCTTGTCCATACTCATTACGTATTTTAAAGGTCAACGTACAACTCGATGCTAAATTGCATTGTGACGGTGGCGTATTTCCTGGTAATGAGAAACTCATATTAGTTGCATTAGGAACTGCTATTCCAGTACCTGCACCCCATAAAGCCCCGTTATTGTCATATACATTTATTGTTATCCCACTTGTAAAATTATTTCCTAATACTGATAAAACCCAAGGGGAATACGAAGTAATTACTCCTGCACTTGATACCGAAGGCGTAGGAGGTACAATTGTAAAAGACGCACTTGCCTCTGCGCTATTCGTCATACCCGCTTTAACGGCTATCGCTTTCACTGTTGCAGTGCTGCTCACGGTGAAAGGTGTGTTGTTGTATAGCGTTGAAGACGTCGTCGGCTCTGAACCATTTGTTGTGTAGTAAATGGATGCACCTGCGGTGGCACTCGCCAAACTTACTGATTGTGCGCTGGAAAATGTTCCGCTTGCGGGGTTAAAACTTGGCGCTAATGCCGCTACCGTGTAATTCGCTGAAACCGTTGGACTGTTCGTCATTCCTGCTTTAGTTGCATATGCTGACAATGTCGAGTTCTGAGTCAATGTAATTGCACTTGAATACAATACATACCCGGCTCCATTTAACGAGTAATAAATGGTGGAT
>CAUOQW010000037.1:0-10691 GCA_963506825.1 uncultured Cellvibrio sp. | reverse complement strand
TACCACTTCATCACTTTCTTAATCTGCGGTATTACATCTTTTGCCATGGCGGCGTGTTGCGCTTTATCCGGGTGAGCGTCGCCAAAGGAGCCGGGGTAGTAAGTTGAGCTTGCTGTGTGGACTCGCTTATCGCTCACACGTTTTGCGACTTCAGCGAGATACTCGGTAAGTGCGGCTTTTTTATCGCCACTTAAAATTGATCCCTCAATCAAAATGATCTCTGCTTGTTTGTGATCGATTAAGAGTTGGGTCACGAACTTCACATAAGTGGAAACATAAGTTTCGCGGTCGGGAATACCTGTTCCAAAATCATTGGTGCCAATGGCACTGACAATAACATCGGGATGATATTGGGTTTGATCCCATGGGGCTGAGTCTGGAATAGCATCCTGATAAAAACCGGGGAGATTGCGCTCATCGGTTTTGCCGTTCCAGCTGCGAATCAAACCGCGCCCGCCCATGCAAACCAGCTGAACTTGTGCATTAAGATTTTTGGCGGTGAGCATCCCGTAGGATAAGCGTGGATTCCACCAGCTAGTATCTTTTTTGCCTCCTTCAATTCGCTCTATAGCTTCAGCACAGGTCACTGAATCACCTAGCACCATCATTTTGCGTTTAGGTAATTTAGGCGCTGCGGTGAATTTTCCATCGCTACTGAATTGTTTGAGCGTAACCACGCCATGCCATGTTTCTGAGCGGTGGATAATTTCAATACTGTGCTTGTTACTATTGCTATCGTTAAGCAGATTGATTGTTTGTGGCGTGTTTGAAAGCTTAATGGCTTTGGGTTCGCCTTTATCGATAATGACTTCCAGATAACTATTTTCGCTGGAGCTGGAAGCCTCTATTGATAGATTTTTACCTTCAAAGTTTGCAAAAAAACTAACACCGGGAAACGAAAAACGTGCACTACCATCGCTAGTTTTTGCGATGCGGCCCATCACAGTAATACGATCATCCGTTGCAGCAATAGATTCTGCATAGGCGCTGTTAATTAAGAGTAAGCTTAAAATGGCGATAAGGGAAACGTGAAATTTGTACATAATCTTGCTCCCTTATTTCATCAATTTTTGGATGTCGGGAAGCATAACATCTACCCAAGCTTGATAGCCTTTTGGCGAGGGATGTAAAAAATCGCCCATCAGCTCTTTAGAAATATTGCCATCTGTCTGCAAAAATATTGCGCCATAGTCTTTCACGAAAACATGTTTGTTATCGTTTAATTTGGCGACCATGGTGTTCACTTCTTTCACAAGTGCGCGCTTGGGGCTTTGTGCACTTTCTTCAAACGGGAATACGCTGTTCACCAAAATTTTGGTATTGGGATAAATTTTACGCAGCAATACCACGTTGGCTTTTATGCCTTCAAAAACTTGTTTAGGGGTTTCATTTAAATGGCCAAAATTATTCACGCCAATTAACAGTACCACTGCTTTAGGTTTCAGTTTTTCAGCGTGGCCGTATTTCAAACGCCACAATAAATTGCCCGAGTGATCACCGCCAATACCAAAGTTGGCGGGATTGTATTGTGAAAAATTCTTTTGCCAGATTTCCCAGTTCCAGCCCGCGGTAATCGAATCGCCTACAAAGAGTAAGTCCACGCCGCCTTTTTCGGCCACGGCTATATCTTCGGCGTACATCTTGTCCCAAGTTGAAACGGGCATCCACGAGTACTCAATGGTGCGTGGCGTGGGGTTGGTGCCAGATGCTGTTAAGCTTTCATCGGCAATGCTGAAGTTGACTGTGAAAGTTAGGCTTAGTCCACAGAGCAGGCGAGCCAAATTTAAGGATGTTAGTAAGGATAGTAGGTGCAACAGTTTCATCGTTATTCCTCGCAATTTTTTGTAATGAAAAGCTGAACTTGTGGAGTTCAAATTCGGCTGAGGATGTTTTGGGCTGTTGTTTTTGAGTGCTCGCCTTCCGTGACGATTTTTATAATCAAAATTCGTAGGGTGCTTTCGGGGATTCGATTTCCGCGATAGCTAGACTCGTAAGCTTAGTTTTTCATTGGCGGGATGCAAGCTTTGTACGCCGGCTAAATTTAATACGAGGTCTAGCAATTCATCCCAAGGCTCGGCATCGCGCATACCTTTAACCGCTTTATCTATGCCATTGGCTTTGCGCAAGAGCTGCTGTAAATGTGCGGGTTTCAAACGCTGCAAGGCGCTGCGAAATAGTGGTTGTTTTTTATCCCACACGCCAGCTTGCTTAGCAGCCCAATCAAAGTTTTTACCTTGGCTGGTCATTTGCGAAATTTGCACAAGGCTGCGGATATCGCGCGTGAGCGCCCAGAGTATGGCGATGGCTTCGGTGCCTTCAGATTTTAAACCGTGTAAGGTTTTTACCGCAGCGCGGGCATCGCCATGCAAAGCTTTGTCGGAGAGGCCAAATACATCGTAACGTGCAGAGTCGGCTACAACGCTGGCCATTAACTCCATGCTGATGACATTGCTGGGTGCGAGCAGTTTTAATTTTTCAATTTCTTGTACGGCGGCAAGCAAGTTGCCTTCAATGCGTGATGCTAATAAATCAATTGCGTTGCTGTCGGCTTGCAGGCCAACTTGTTTTAAGCGCGCGCCAATCCAATGCGGCAGATTTTCAGTGGTGACTGGCCAGTGTTGGATGTGTACGCCTTGTGCTTCGAGCGCGCTAAACCATTTGGATTTTTGCGTGGCGCTATCGACTTTTTCGGTGATGATCAGCAGCAAATTATCGGGTGAGGGCGACTGCGCATATTCTTGCAAAACCTTGCCGCCTTTATCGCCGGGTTTACCGCTGGGGATGCGCACTTCAATAATTTTTTTGTCGGCAAAGAGCGACATGCTGTTAGCGGAGGCGAGCACTTGGCTCCAATCAAAATGGGTGTCGGCGTGATACAAATCGCGCTCGACAAAACCGGCTTTGCGCGCTGCGGCGCGAATCGCATCGCAGCTTTCCTGAATTAATAAAGGTTCTTCGCCGGTGACGATATAAATCGAGGCTAAGCCCTTAGTGAGCGCTGCGCTCAGTTGTTCAGGGCGCAGTTTTGCCATTTTCGCCAGTTACAGTTTTTTTAGATTTAGTGCTGCCGTCAGGATTGGCAATTACCGCGCTCAAGCGGCGCAACATTTGCTGCGCTAAATCGCGGCGCATTTCTTGATCCAATAAAATTTCTTCTTGGGTTGCACTGTTAATTGCAGCGGTATTGTAGTTAAAGCTGCGAACGCTAATGGCGGTGCCCTTGGTGGTCTGCTCGGAATTTTTCAGGCCGATTTCGTAATTCACTTTGCGAGTGATTTCGTAGGAGCTACTCAGTGCATCGCCACCTACACCGGCGGTGCGGCGGTCTTTGGTTTCTTCCAAAATGTAGAGCGAGTATTGCGCTTCAGTTGCGCTATTGACCAAGGTGACACGATTGGTTTTTAACAGTTGGCGCAGCTCAGTCATAAGCGCGCCTTTGCTATCTATGGCGGAAATATAGAGGTGCGATAAATTTTTAGGCAGCTCCATAGCGCCGCGTAATTGCCAGCCGCAAGCGGATAGGGTGAGTGCAATCAAACAGCTGGCAATTATTTTTTTCATATTAATTCGCAACAATACTCACAAGTTTATTGGGCACCACAATCACTTTACGCACAGTCACGCCTTCCAAGAATTTCTGTACATTTTCCAGTGCAAGTGCGGCTTGCTCCAATACCTCTTTTGGGGCATCAATCGGAGCATCCAACTTACCGCGTACTTTACCGTTTACTTGCACGACTACTTCAATGGTTGAACGCACCAGTGCGCTTTCGTCGAGTTTGGGCCAAGCAGCGTTCAATGGAATATTGTTGTGGCCTAAGGCTTTCCATAATGAATGAGTAATGTGCGGAACGATTGGCGCGAGCAACAAAATTGCCGCCTCTAAAGCTTCGCGTTCAACCGCTAAACCTTGTGGGTTCGCACGGTCAGAAAGTTTGCTCACTTCATTTAACAATTCCATGGTCGCGGCAATGGCGGTGTTAAAGGTTTGGCGACGGCCATAATCATCGCTAACTTTTTGGATGGTCTCGTGGGTTTTACGGCGCAAATCTTTTTGTGCTTGCGGCAAGCTTGCTACGTCGAGCTTGCCCGGTGTGCCTGCGTTAATGTGACCTTCTACCGCGCGCCACAAACGATGCAAGAAACGATTGCCGCCAGCAACGCCAGAGTCGCTCCACTCCATACTTTGCTCTGGTGGTGCGGCAAACATGGAGAACAAGCGAACGGTATCGGCGCCGTATTGATTGATGAGTTCTTCTGGGTCAACGGTGTTGCCTTTGGATTTACTCATCTTGGTGCCGTCTTTTAACACCATACCTTGGCAGAGCAAGCGCTCGAAAGGTTCATCACAAGTGACCAAACCTTCGTCGCGCATTAGCTTGTGGAAGAAGCGCGCGTACAAAAGGTGAAGAATGGCGTGTTCGATACCGCCAACATATTGGTCAACTGGCAGCCAATAATCCGCCGCTTCTTTATCTAGCATGCCGCCTTCAAAGTTGGGGCAGGTGTAGCGCGCGTAGTACCAGCTCGATTCCATAAAGGTATCGAAAGTGTCAGTTTCTTTCTCAACAGCGCGGCCATCCAGCTCAGCTTTACGCCATTCAGCATCAGCTTTGATGGGGGATTGCACACCGTTCATAATCACATCTTCCGGTAACAATACGGGAAGCTTGTGCGCAGGAACCGGGATCTCACCGCCTTCTGGCAGGTTGTACATGGGGATAGGTGCACCCCAGTAACGTTGGCGAGATACGCCCCAGTCGCGCAGACGATAATTGGTTTTCACTTGGCCTTTGCCAGCCATTTCCAGCGTGCTGGCGATAGCATCAAACGCGGCGTTGAAGTCGAGGCCGTCGTATTCACCAGAATTAACCAGCACGCCTTTTTCAGTGAAAGCAGCTTTGGTTAAATCAATTTCTTCGCCGTTGGCGGGCGCAATAACCTGAGAAATTCCAATGCCATATTTTTTGGCGAACTCAAAATCGCGTTGATCGTGCGCTGGTACGGCCATCACTGCGCCTGAGCCGTAATCCATCAACACATAGTTGGCGACCCAGACCGCAACTGGTTCGCCAGTGATGGGGTGCAGAGCTTTAATACCGGTATCCATGCCCGCTTTTTCCATAGTTGCCATATCGGCTTCGGCTACGGATTGCACTTTACAGTCGGCAATAAATTGCGCGAGCGCAGGGTTGGTGGCCGCGATCAACTTGGCGATAGGATGTTCCGCCGCAAGGCTTACATAGGTCACGCCCATAATGGTATCTGGGCGGGTGGTGTACACATCAAAACCGGTAAATTCGCCAACGGCTTGGGCAAGTTCAAAATGCATATCCAGACCGCGACTTTTACCGATCCAGTTGCGTTGCATGGTTTTAACTTGTTCGGGCCAGTTGGGCAGCTTATCCAAATCGTCGATCAGCTCTTCGGCGTAATCGGTGATTTTGATAAACCATTGCGGGATTTCTTTGCGCTCAACCAAGGCTCCTGAGCGCCATCCGCGGCCATCGATGACTTGTTCGTTGGCCAATACGGTTTGGTCAATTGGGTCCCAATTCACGGTCGATAATTTTTTGTACACCAAGCCTTTCTCGTACAAGCGGGGAAAGAACCATTGTTCCCATTTGTAGTATTCAGGTTTGCAAGTTGTCACTTCACGCGACCAATCGAAACCAAAACCGAGTTGTTTTAGCTGGCCGCGCATATGATCGGTATTGGAGTAAGTCCAGGCAGCAGGCGCGGTGTTGTGTTTGATAGCGGCGTTTTCGGCTGGCAGACCAAAGGCATCCCAACCCATAGGATGCAATACATTTTTACCCTGCATGCGTTGATAGCGTGCGATTACGTCGGTGATGGTGTAGTTGCGCACATGGCCCATATGCAGCTTGCCGCTGGGGTAGGGGAACATGGCGAGGCAGTAGAATTTTTCTTTGCTGCGATCTTCAACGACTTTGAAGCTCTGGTTAGCATCCCAATATTCTTGGGCATCGGCTTCGACTTTGGCGGGACTGGATTGCTCTTGCATTGGGTCTCTCGTTCTACTGTATTAACTTTACGATAACGCCACTTTCCGTACAGGAGACCTATACTTACTATGCTGAAAATTAAATAAATGGCGATACATATTATGATGGAAACTAAATAAGGCGGTGATTATAGAGGCTGTACTGCTTACTGGGTATAAATATCTTTGGAGGCGCGGTTATGAAAAATCTAACAACTTCTTATGAAACAAAGTCATTAAGTTATGAAGCAAAGCCATTGGGTTATCACGCAAAACCGCTGGACTATCAGGAGGGTCCGCAGGAATATCTGCTGGAAATAGAAGAAGACAGTTCAGTCTCGGCCTTGTCCCAAGGCGTTTATCACCAAGTGGAAGATTGGGTTGCGCTGGAGTTAACGGCGGAGCAGATGCTCAGTAATGAAGTCGGCACTCTAACCACTTATGTTGCTGGCGATGCCAAACAGATGTGGGAGGCGATTAAAGATAGTCTTTTACCTTACGAGTTAGCGGCAGGGCAGTTCTTACTACGCGCGGCTGATCCTACCCAGGTTGAATGGTTTCAAGGCCAGTGGTGGAATGAACAAGAAGGGCTGCAACATTAATCCTTACATTTTTCATTAGCACTTTTATGGTCAATATAACTATTCTTATTTGGCTGCGCCATAGCTTGGTCTGCGGCCTTGTTATTACCTTGCATACATAATAAAAGTTATTTGACGGTGAGCTAGCTATGTTTAAATCCTGTGTCTATCGGCATTTTGGCCGATTGAGTCTGTGTCTTTCTTTAAGTTTTTTTGTGTCTGGAGCCTTTGCCGCCGTGACTGATTTACCCCAAACCTCCCTGTATTTATGGGCCGAAAAGCCCTTAGTTAGTCCTGATCGCGAAGCCTTAAAAGATCAGCGGATCTATTACGTTGATAACCCCAGCATGAAACCCTTTTGGCCTGATCCTGCGATTGCTAACGGCACCTCCGTAGTGATTTTTGCGGGCGGCGGTTATGTGCGCTTGGCGATTGATAATGAAGGCTATGATCTCGCCCGCTGGCTGAACACCCGTGGCGTGACTGCCTTTGTGGTTAAGTACCGCATGAAAGAATACGGCTTTCCTGCGCCTTTATTAGATGGTCAGCGCGCCGTGCGCTTGGTGCGTAAAAGCGCTAAAGATTGGGGTTTGGATCCTAATAAAATCGGTGTAATTGGCTTCTCGGCGGGCGGCCATTTGGCGGCGAGCGTGACCACGCGCTTTGATTTTGTTGCGGATAAAGCTGATCCCTTGTTGACGATTAGTGCGCGCCCGGATTTTGCGGTTTTGGGGTATCCGGTGATTAGTTTTGAAGGTGACTCGGCTCACCTCGGCTCACGTAAATCACTCTTGGGTGAAAACCCCGACCCTGTGCTGGTGCATGAAAACTCGCTGCAATTTCAAGTGAATGCGACTGTGCCACCAGTATTTATGTTTCATGGCGTTGCCGATCAATCGGTGCCGGTTTCCAATAGTTTGGTGTTCTTTAATGAAGTGCTTAAGTACAACAAGCAATCGGAATTGCATCTCTATCAAAGCAATATCCATGGTGTGGGTATGGTACAGAAGCAGGGCACTATCTCCACGTGGACGCAAGCGCTGGAGTTGTGGATGAAACAAAATGGCTGGGTTAAATAGTCGATAATTCAATTGTGTTAGGCGGGTATTAGCCTTAATTTCAGTCATTCTTTATCGAGTGTGACCTTAGTGAGTGGCGGTTTACTTAGGCTGCCGCTTTTTAACAGCGATGACTGAGTTGCTCTATGAGGTTTGAAAAAAGTGGAGTTTGAAAAAGCAATTGCGTTGATAGTGCTCAGTTTAAGTTTGTGGGGTGCGCTAGCCCTGCTATCGGATCGTCGCGGTCACGCTAAGGTTAACCGCAGTTTCGCCTTTCTGATTTTGTGTTTCTGTATCCCACAAAGTTATTTTTATACCCGTTTAATTTCCCCTCCTGATGGCAGTTATTTATTAGCCATGGCTGCGCAAGCCGTCATTTGGCTAAAAGGCCCCTTGTTATTTGCCATGGTTCGTTTGGCGGTTGGTCAGTCGCTACACGCTTTTTGGCGGCATTTTTTACCTTTTCCTTTTGCTTTAGCAGGCATGCTGCTGTGGCCACAATGGGTGTTTGAGTGGGGCCTAGCTGGCTTTATGGCGCTCCTCGGTTATTTGTTGGTATCGCTAATAAGTTTGCAGCGCGCAAAAGCACGCTTGACTGTGATTTACACGGGTTACAAAAAGTCGGCCTATTACTGGCTGCTATGTGTGGTGCTTGGCTTGTTGCTATTGGTGAGTGTGGATCTGGTGTTTATGGCGTTGGCCTATGTGCAGCGCGCCTTTATGGTTGAATTCATTAAGGTCACTAATTGGATAGTGGCGACTTATCTACTGGCAGTAGCATTTTTCAGTGTGTATCGCCCGGAAGTATTTTTTCATCAAGCTTGGCGTAAGTCATCGGCTGATGTGTCGGAGGATGAGTCTTCATATGGCTCGCCAGCGGGCGCTCTGGATGGCGAACCAACAAAAAGCTGGCGTGAGTTGGATGAATCTCTTGCGCAGGCATTATCGGCTGAACTTGTGGTATTAATGGAGCAGGAGGAAGTTTACCGCCAAAATGATTTATCGCTTGCCGCTTTGGCGGGGCGTTTGGGGGTGACGGTGCATCAGGCATCGGAGCTTTTAAATGTGCAGATGGGAGCTAATTTTTATGATTACCTCAACCGCTATAGGCTTAGCTATGCCTGCAAACTGTTAAGTGACTCCCAATGCCAGTTGCGAGTTTTGGATATCGCCTTCGAGTCTGGATTTAGCAATAAAAACTCCTTTTATCGCTACTTCCGTGAAGCTTATCAAATGACGCCGGTGGACTATCGCAGTCGCTATTCTGGCGCAGCTTTAAAGGCAGTTGGTTGAGCAGATTGTTGCCCATCCTTGGGCAAAAAGCGCTATATCAATTCCAAAAACCTAATTGAAACCACTCAATTTTGCTTACGCCCTTCTGGTAGTTGGCAAATTGCGCCTGAAATTCAGGGGTTTTAGCGTAGGCTTCAGGCCCTTGTGGTGTTGCCCACTCAAGAATAACCACCCAGTTTGGCGGGGTGATTTCACCTTCGGTGAGCTTGTCGTAGCGCACCCCCGGTAGTTTTACGATGGTTTTAACCCCCAGTTTGTCGCGCACGGGTTGCAGGCCGGCAAAATAGCGGTCGTAGGCGGCTTGGTCTTTAATCCATACCAGTGCGGCGGTGTAGGTTTTGGTTTTATCCAAGTTGATGCTCATCGGCTTGGTAATATCCATATCCACCGCTTGTAACTGTTTCCAAGCTTGGGATCTTAAGGGTTTGAAGTTTTTAAGGTAGTCAGGGTTATTGCGCGTCTTATCAGCGGCTGCCTTGCTTGGCCAAAGATAGAGACCAGAGCCTTCGGGTTTGGCATCGCCAGTTAGGTTCTTCTCCACTTTAAACGTGGTCAGCTCCCGCATTCCCGCCTCTTGCGCAAGAGGAAAGGCTTTGCTGAAGTAGGTTTTTGCAACTTCCTCGCCCCCGGGTCTGTTTTCGCTTAACACAAACGTCAGTCGTTCGCCGGGCTTTAAATCGTGAGCGAGCGTTGGTGCGCCGCTTAATAACATAAGCGCCATGCCGAGCGCGCCGCTTAGTTGGCGGGCATTTAGCTGAACATTAAAATAATGAAGATTGAAGAGCTTACTGGTAAGCGTGGATAAAGGCATAGCTTGGTTACTCCGTTGATGTGAATGGAGTGTGTATTTGAACGGATGGCGAAGGTAGGGGCGTCCCTGTCGAACAAGAATGACGAAAGCTAACAAAAATGACTTGGCCGGACGATGTTTTGGCTGGGGTTTTGATGGGAGGGATTGGAAATCAGTATTTACATAGATACCGCTATATTATGTCTTGCCTAAGTTTAGTTATTTGGCATACAATCCGCGTCCCTGAAAACCGGTATACGACGCTAGTCACAAACGCCCAAGCATATCGCTAAGCTACTTCGTGTCGTCCATGTCCAAGATCCTTTGGGAAACAGTTTGGAGCAAAGTAATGAGTTTGTATGCAATTTTTGAAAGCGGTGGCAAACAACATCGCGTAGTGGTAGGCGAAACCCTTAAACTCGAAAAAATCGAATTCGCCACTGGCGGCTCTGTAACTTTCGACAAGGTTTACCTTGTTGCAAACGGTGAAGACATCAAGATTGGTGCTCCCGTAGTAGCTGGCGCTACTATTACTGCCGAAGTGGTTGCTCATGGCCGTGCCGACAAAGTGAAGATTGTTAAATTCCGTCGTCGTAAGCACCACATGAAGCGTCAAGGTCACCGTCAATGGTTCACCGAAGTTAAAATCACTGCTATTAGCGGTTAATTGCCCTCAATTTATTAGGAGTTTAGAAAATGGCTCACAAGAAAGCTGGCGGTAGTACCCGCAACGGTCGCGATTCAGAAGCGAAACGTCTTGGCGTTAAAGTATTTGGCGGCGAATTGATTCCTGCAGGCAGCATCATCGTTCGTCAACGCGGCACCAAATTTCACGCTGGCGTGAATGTTGGCCTCGGTAAAGATCACACCTTGTTTGCCAAGGCTGATGGTCATGTTAAGTTTGAAATTAAAGGCGCTTTTGGCCGTCAATACGTAAGCATCGTTCCAGCTGCTTAATTACTGAC
>CAUOQW010000036.1:0-10891 GCA_963506825.1 uncultured Cellvibrio sp. | reverse complement strand
AGCAGCTGTTATTAAAGCAGTTGGCAACAAAAAGTTACGCTTAATCATTTCTTGCTCCTTTCAATGAATCGGCTAGTTGAATTAACCAAATGAGTTACTTCAATTCGAACTCCTAAGGTTCGAATCGGTTCAAAAATGTGTTACTGCGTTGTCACTCAGCGTTAACAGCATCGCTTCAGAAAGGTCAGGTAGCGATTTTAGTTGGATTTGTTTTTATGGGCGCAAGTATACACAGGTTATTGTTTTGAACAGGCTGTTGTAGCAAGGCATTTATGCGTAAGCGGAAGCGGTAGGGAGGAAAAATAACAGATTCGAGAGCTGCTGATCAAAATTAAGAGTTGCCTAAACTTTCATTGTGTATTAGTGTAGTGATACACGTGTGTTTTCGTGTGCGAGCGCGCCTTTTTACAGCAATAGGCGCGCTTTTTACAACGATAGGCGCATCCATTTCATTTAGTATCTCAAGGAATTCTCTATGGGCAAGGTAATTCGTATTCTGTCTGTTTTAACCGGTTTGATATGTAGTCATAGTCTATTGGCTGATTCTGCTGTTTATGAAATCACCAAAGGCAAAAATAAAATTTACTTAGCGGGCACTATTCATATGTTGCGCGCGCAGGATTTCCCGCAGCCTGCGGAGTTCGATGCCGCCTACAAAGCATCGCAAAAAATATTTTTTGAAACCGATTTGCAAAAAGCCAAGGATCCTGCTTTTGGTCAACGCTTTGCACAGGCCATGATGCTGCCCAATAACACAACCTTAAAAGATGTGTTGGATGCCGATACCTGGGCTGCATTGCAAGCTTTTTCCACCAAGAGTCAATACCCGCTCAGTCAAACCATGATGTTTAATCCGGCTATGACCAGTATTTTAATTTCTATGACAGAAGCTAAAAAATTTGGTGTGGGCGAAGGCATTGATGCCTATTACGACAATGCTGCGCGCGCAGATAAAAAAGTCATTGGTGAGTTGGAGTCTGCGGATGATGTAATTACTTATATGAAATCATTCGCCCAAGAAGATCCGAATAAAGTCATTAACAGCACTTTAAAAGATGCAGAAAATTTACAGCGTCATTTTGAAGTCATGATCGCTAGTTGGAAGGCTGGTGATTTGGATGCCTTGGATAAGGAAATGGGGCAAAAAATGAAAGTAGAAACTCCTAATGCCTATCAAGCGCTAGTGATTGATCGCAATAAAAAGTGGCTGCCACAACTAGAGCAAATGTTTAAAACCCCAGAAGTGGAAATGGTTATGGTGGGTAGTTTGCATTTGTCGGGCAGCGATGGCTTGTTGGCGCAATTGAAAAAATCGGGCTACCAGGTAAAGCCTTATAAAATTAAACAGTAACACCCTATCAAATAGCAAAATAATCTGAAAAGACAGGAAGCAAAGCCGTGGAAAATCTAATGCTTGATATCAAAAACCTTCAGCGAAAAATCGATGATGTCACTATTATCAAAAGCGTAACTGCGCAAGTAAAAGCGGGTGATGTGATTGCATTGCTTGGCAAAAACGGTGCAGGTAAAACCACACTTTTGGAAACCTTGCTCGGCTTTAGTTTTCCGTCTTTTGGTGGGGTGCAAATCTGGGGTGAAAATGCCACAGATATGAAAGGCGATATAAAGCAGCGCATTGGTTTTGTGCCGCAACAGGATGAATTGTTAGCAGGCTTTAATGGCCGCGAACATATAGATCTATTTAAAGCTTTTCGCAAAACCTGGAATAGCGAACTGGTGGATCGCTTAGTGGCTGAATGGCTGATACCGATGGATATAGCGGCGCGCAAAATGTCGGTAGGTCAGCGCCAAAAATTATCCATTCTTTTGGCTATAGCCCACGAGCCGGAATTATTAATTTTGGATGAGCCCGTAGCCAGTCTTGATCCGATTGCGCGTCGCCAATTTTTGCAGCAGTTGGTAGATATTGCTGCTGATGAAAATCGCGCAATTATTTTTTCCTCGCACATAGTGTCAGATATGGAGCGTGTAGCGAATCAAGTATGGATGCTGCAAAACGGTGAATTGAGTTATCAAGGTGGGTTAGATGAGCTGAAAGAATCTATTGCTCGTTTAACCATTAGTTCAAAAGAGGATTTGCCCACTAATTTAGGTTTGCGTCATGTTGTTAAGCAGCGCATTCAAGGTAAACAAGCTTGGGTCACTTTAAAAAATTGGGAGCCAGAGCAGCAGGAACAAATAGCGCAACAATTTAATGCGGATGTACATGTTGAATATTTGTCATTAGAAGATATTTTCCTAGAGCTAAATGCATGAAGTCTCAAACCTTTGCCAAAGCCGGTGTGCTTCTAAAATATTGTTTGCCTGCCAATATAGGCGGTCAGTGGACGGCACCGCTTGCCTTAGCCTTATTTGTTGGTAGTTATATTTGGCGAAACTACTTGAATGGGCAGCATGATGCCGTTTTCTTTGAAGTGTTCAGCTTGGGTGTGCTTTGGTATGTTTATTGTGTTGGATTTATTAAAACACTTGGCGGGCTTAGGGCTAATTCAAATAGCTTTTTAATAAATGATGCCAAGAAAATTTCCTATTGGTTGGGTTTATGTTCAAGCCTGCTAATTCATTGTTGTACGTTTCTACTTCTTAATCAACTTGGTACTGCTGGAGTGCTTGCATTTTTTATTTTATTTCAGCCAGGATTTTTTATTCTGTTGGGGAAGCGTTGGAATAAATGGATTGACATTGCAAGGTTAAATATCGCAGGCCTCATACCTTTTTTGTTAGTGAGTGCTTATGTAATGACCGCTAAGGTTTTTCCTCTATCAATGGGTTGGCTGCTGTTCATAAGTTGTAGTTCCATCCTGTTTTCTTTGGGGATTTTTTATAGTCATTATAATCTTTGGATTAATAAACCGAGAAACTCAAGCTTTTTAGATGTCGATTATAAAAATGTAAAAAGATATTACCGCAGCAATAGAGGTTTTGACTGATGAATCAATTAAAGCCGCTAGAGTCTGTGGGTGTTACAGCTAATCAATATTGGCAATTAATAAATGCCATGCTGTTTAATTTAAAAACTATCGGCTATGTATTTGTAGTCTTTCTTTCTGTTGCCTTAATTGCTGTTTTACTCATTATCATTTTCCCCGATGTTTATATGTTGGGTGTGGGTCTTACTTTTTTGGCCGGCTTGATATTGGCTCTTGTAGGAATAATGGCTTTGCCAGTGGGAATGGTGTCGCTGCTTGCCAATAGGCATATATTCATCATGTCAGATATCCGCAATAAGCTATTTGTGATTGCTTGCGTTTTTTGTTTCCTAACCTCATTGTTAGTGTCCATATCTCCTTTTTTCATTAAGAATGAGGTTCTGTCATTTAGTGTTGTAATTTATGTGTTCTTGTCATGCACACTTTATTTTTGGTTTGCCACGTATATATGTAATAAGCAATTTGAGCTGTTATTTATTGCTCCTTTGGTAATGATTATATGGGTCAAATTCTCCTTTGAAACTCTTGTTGGACTGCATTCAGTCGCATTAATTTTAATAGTATTACTTTCGTGGCTATTGTTTTATCGCTGGTGGATTGCTTTTTCACCAAAGCATCCCCGTGTTAAGTCCATTCTTATGGAGACGGATAGAAGGAAAATGCAAGAAACGCTATCTATGGATAAGTGGCAATATTTTTTATCTAATCATGTGAAAACCCCCATTGGAAGTTTGTTGCTTGGTTATGGTGATAGTCCATTGACATTGATTAAGTCGTTAATCTTTGTTTATTTTGCAGCATTGATTTTTTCCTTTTGGGTTTGTAATGGCTTTGGTGATTGGCAATTTACTAATAACGCTTTCACGGCAACGATAATTGCGTTCGGTTATTCCTTTCTGTTTTCAGTAATAGGTCTCCCTGCAAAAAGTATGTTGATAAATGTAAGGCGGGGTTGGTTGGCATTTACAAGTCATAGGCTTGATTTCTTTCTATACATTGAGCGTCAGTTTTTTAAGGGGTTGAGTATTTTGGTTGTTCTCAGCTTTGCACTCATTATTCTTTTGCTGTTGATTAGTCATCATGCTCATTATTTCCTTTATTGTATCGGTGCTCTTTTAGAGTTGTCAGTCTTGGCAATATTGATGTTCTATGCGGATATATATTTTTATAAACGAGGCCGACTCGTTCCAGGAGATATAAATCTACTTAAGACTGCTGGGAATCTCATTTGTTTTGTTCCTTTGGTTTGTTACCTAGTCTTCAAATATCAAACATTTAATATATTTGAAGTTAAGGACGCAATTGCTATAGGTCTGGCGCTGCTGGTTGTGTTATCGCTAAAGGCGATCCGCACCAAGGCCATTAATAAATGGCAAACAGCAGACTTCTAGAGGATCAATTGACCATGTTAAATACTTCTATGCACCACACTAATTTAATGAATCGAAGCATCGCTCTTGCCAGGGTTCTATGGTTTGGCGTTCCTTGGCTAAGAGGATGCTTCATTGCTTTGTTTTGCTTATGGGCGTTGGTCTACCTTGTTGACTATGCAACAACATCTGCACAAGTAGTCGCGTCTGTTATGATCGCTCCCATAATGCTGCAAACTATCTTGGGCTTATACGTTGCGGCTAGGGTCGGCCAATTATTGATGAATTCTCAGCTGCATTTGGTGGGGGTTAGGAAAGAAATATTCTTGAACTGCTTTGCTCTGTGTCTGTTCTTTGTTGTGTTTGTTTATGATCCTAAAAATTCAGATTATCTATTAAATGCAAAGCTAATAATGTTTGCAGTATTTGCTTCGGCGATTTTTTGGATGTTTTGGATATATTGTTTTCAGCTGACATCAATAATTATTGTTGCCGTAATGGCAGTTGCGACTATTGCTCTTTCTTTTCAGGTGGGTGTAAAAATTGCCTTTGCGGTTTTTAATGTGGTTATCTGGGGTTATTTTTCCTATTGGCTGTGGCGCAGCCCCCTACAAAGACAATTTAAATTTGAAAATTTTACGGGGTTTGTGGACTACTCTGTGGAGAGCTTAAAAATAACGAGACTTAAACATGCGCTGACGCGAGTTAACAATAAAGAGCATGTGTTGCTAATGGGAGAGGGGGATGGTTATTTTAATAGGATTATTCTGGCACCCATATTCAGTTTGGCTTTTGCGCTCACTTATGTTGTTGCCATGCAAAGCATGCCAGAGCTTTGTTTATGGATGATTTTACTCCTTTTGAATGGTACTAAAGCAAAAATTAAAATAACCCAGTCTCATGCAAAATTATGGTTGCTGGGTATGGGAGATAGAATTGAGCAATTTAAGACTGTAGAGAACCTCTCTTTCAGGCTTAATTTTTACCCATTTTTAGTAGCTTCATTGCTGCTAGCTATTTGGATAATGATAAATCCAAGTCTATTTATTCATGGTATTGCAGCTTTATGTATAAGCTTTTTATTGATTATGGCTACTGATTACTATACAGGTTTAATTATGCCTGCGAACAAGGCGTCATTAATGGTTTTGGTATTTCTGAAAATGGGATTAATGGCTGTTATAACATTTATGCAGCTTGATATTTTATGGTACCTATTAATAGCGATAATCTTGTTGTCCCTTTGTGTGGTATTTCGTAAGCGTGCCCAAAGAGATTATTTGGGTGCTAATTTATCGGTGAGAATCTCCTAGTGTTTATTTTAAACCCCCAATCGGGTATCCCCATTTATCGCCAGTTAATCGATCAGATTCGGCGCATGATTGCGGGTGGGCAATTAAAATCCGGTGACGATTTGCCTTCAGTGCGTGAGCTTGCGCTGGAGCATGCGGTTAACCCCATGACCATCTCTAAAGCTTATTCCATGTTAGAACTTGAGGGCTTATTGGTTCGGCAGCGCGGCAAGCCGATGCAGGTTGCTGCAGAAAACCCACTCACTAAAACCAAAGAATCGCGCTTGGCGCATTTGCGGCCACAGTTGGAAAATCTGGTTATGGCTGCCAAACAGTTAGAAGTGAGCGATGAACTTTTGCTTAAAGAGTTGAAGCGATTTTTAGCGGAAAACTAATAACGAATAAATGTTTCTGAGTGCATAGCTTAAGAAAGCGTGCGTCTTTAACAATAATAAGCCGTATGGAGAGCTAGCTATGCGTAATTGTTTTTTCGTTGTGTTTTATATTTTATTGTATTTAGGTTTGGAGGGGTGTGACTCCACATCTAAGCTAGATGCAAGAGAGAATATCTCATGGCTCAGCCTATGCCCTGATTTTTCCAAAACTGGCAAAGCTCCTGTTGCGCAAAATGCACAATGCGGCAGTTTTGAGGTGCTAGAAAATCCGCAAGATAAAAGCAGTAAAAAAATAGCGCTCAATATATTACGTATTCCGGCAGTAAATCCTGTTCCAGAGCCAGACCCGCTCTTTGTTATTGCGGGTGGGCCGGGTCAAGCTGCAGTTGTGGTTGCCGAATCTATGCATTCGCTGTTTAGAGATGTGCGAAAAAATCGCGACATTATTTTTGTAGATCAGCGCGGTACGGGCAAGTCTAATCCCTTCCCCTGTGAGTTTGATCTTGGCCCCACCACGCCTATGCCCATCGCTGAAGAGGAGGCACTAGGCCGCGAAGCTGTTAAACAATGCATAGAAAAAATTAAAGATTACGCGGCTTATTACACCACTAACTATGCTGTTGATGATTTGGATACAGTGCGCACCGCTTTAGGTTATGAAAAAATAAATTTATGGGGCGGCTCTTATGGTTCGCGGGTAGCGTTGGAGTATTTACGTCGCTATCCCAATCATATTCGCGCCAGTGTTATAGATGGTGTTGCGCCTGTTGCAATCGCATTACCTTGGTCGATGGAGGCCGATGGTTTGGCAGCATTGCAATCTATTAATAAGCAATGTGCTGCTACTCCTGTATGCCTTACGCATTTTGGCGATGTGGTGCAAAAAGCGCAGCTTATTTCCAGCCGATTGCAGGGGGCTCCGCAAGAGATAAAAATTAATCATCCTCGTACGCAGGAAAAAGTCATTGTTAATATGACGGCGCAGGATTTTTCTGGCGTAATTCGCTTGGCGCTTTACAGTCGCGATTTGTCATCGCTTTTACCACAAGTCATCAGCGATGCAGAGGCGGGCGATTATGCGGTATTAGCATCACTTGTTTATTGGGTAAAATCGAAAAGCGGTATGGCGGGGATTAATTATGGTATGCACTACACGGTGGTGTGTAATGAAGATTACCCGCTGTATAAAGATAAAGCTGCTGCCGATGCTAATGTATTTTTTAACACGCAGATGGTACAGAAATATTCAGAAGTGTGTGAGCATTGGCCGCGAGCACAACTGCCGAATGATTACAGGGAACCCATTAAAAGTGAGTCGCCAATATTGGCCTTATCTGGTGCTGTTGATCCTGTAACCCCACCTTATTGGGCTGAGTATGTAAAAGCAGGCTTGACCAATCTAACGCATGTTGTTGCACCGGGTGGTCACCATATCGTTAGCTCGGAAGGTTGCATCGCTCAATTGATAACAGCTTTTATAGGAAAAGGCGGCGCAAAAGATTTGGACTTTAGTTGCGCAAATAATATTAAACCCCTCGCTATTTATATTCCGCCTTCTTTTATGGAGACAGTAAATTCTCCAAGCGCAATTAAGGAAAAGGAATAAATTATGATTCGCATTGAAAATATCAGTAAAAGTTTTGGCAATAAAAAAACAGGTGTTGTACATGCACTTAACAATATCTCATTTACTTTACGCGATGGTGAAATCACTGGCTTGTTAGGTGTTAATGGTGCCGGTAAATCCACACTGCTGCGTTTGATTTATGGCCTGCAAACACCAACAACAGGCGATATTTTTGTGGATGATATTGATGTGCAAAAAAATCCTGACAGCGCGCGTCAGCGTTTAGGTGTATTACCAGATGATACGGGTTTATATAAACGTTTAACGGCGCGCGAAAATATTCATTACTTTGGTGAGCTGCAGGGATTAGCGCCAGAAATATTGATGAAAAGCTCGCAGGAGTTAATCTCCCTGCTGGCAATGGATAATATTGCGGAACGCCGAGCGGATGGTTTTTCTTTAGGTGAACGAATGAAAACCGCGTTGGCGCGAGCGATTGTGCATCAGCCGCAACATATTTTATTGGATGAGCCTACTAACGGCTTGGATGTGGTCACCACGCGCGCGGTACGCAATATGCTATTAACACTGCGTGATCAAGGTCGCTGTGTATTATTCTCCAGCCATCTTATGCATGAGGTGGCTGGTTTGTGTGATCGTGTATTAATTATTGCCGGTGGTGAAATTGTAGCGGATGGCAGCGTGACAGAGATTGTTGGGCAAGCGAAAGCTAATTCGTTAGAGGATGCATTTATTAAGTTGTCACAAGTAACTGAGCAGGTATCTGGGCAAGTATTCGAGCAAGGAGAACTGCATGTTAACTAAGCATAATGTGATTATGGCATTAGTTGTTCTGCGCAAGGAACTGAAAGATGCATTACGTGATAAACGTGCGATGCGCATGGCGTTTTTGCCGCCCATTTATTTTGTGGCTATTTTTGTTGGCCTAGTTATTTTTGCAGTGAACATCGCCAACGATAAAAAAGTGGCTGGTGTTAATTCTATTCCTGTGTACGTAGAGGGAGAACAAAATCTGCCGGAGTTGGTGGCTTGGTTGCGCGAGCAGGGGGCGGATATTAAGCCCATTGAATCTGGGGCGTTTGAGCAAGTAAGAGATAAGAAAATTGATTTTGCCTTAATCCTCTCCGATGAGGCAAAGCAGAAGCGCGCCAAAGGTGAGTCTGCACCCGTATGGTTAGTCTATGACGGCGCCAATCAAAAATTATCCTCCAGTATTGGGTTTGTGCGCTCACAAATTTATGTGTGGGCTTCGCGTGTGGGAGCTGTTAATTTAATGGCACGCGGCGTAGCACCAGATGTTGGCAATCCTATTCATTTACGAGAAGAAAATATTGCCGACGAACAAAAAATGAGTGTGTATTTGTTGGCGAGTGTGCCCTTAACTTTATTGCTGGCAGCGTTTATTGGCAGTGTAGGTTTCTCGGCGGATATGACTGCAGGCGAGCGCGAACGCCGATCGCTGGAATCGCTACTTATTACACCTGCTGCGACTATTTCTATTTATGTTGGGAAGTGGCTAACCTCTACCTTGCTAACGGTTGTTATTTTAATTATTCAATTGGCGCTGCTGGCGATAGCGTTTCGGTTTTTGCCTTTTAATCAGCTAGGCTTGCGAGTTGATGTTAACTATATCGATTTAATTAAAATATTCTGGGTGCTTTTACCTGTGGTATTTTTTGCAGTTGCATTGCAATTAAGTCTATCCATATTTGCCAAGTCGTTTAAGGATGCACAATCCTTGGTGGCGGCTTTAGTCTTTATTCCCATGCTATTAAATTTTTACACCATGTTTAACCCCGGTGTATTTTACGAGTGGTGGTTGTGGGTGCCAGTGCTGGGGCAGGCGGTGGTGATTAAAGAAATTTTATTAGGAGGGACAATAGCTGCCTTTGCATTTTGGAAGTTTTGGTTGGTAGCAATTACAATTACCTTAGCGACATTTTGGTTGGGTATTAAGCAGTTGCGCAGACCCAAAATTGTGTATGGGCAATAATTCGCGTTTGTCTGGAGGGATACAGGTTGAAATTAAAAATAGGCATAACGTTTTTGGTGGTGGTTTCGTTAATTGTTGTTGCGAAATGGTATGGCTCAAGCAATATATCGAATGTGGATGGCGTACCCCCGGTGCAGCCAACAATTTCGAATAATTCAATATCCGCAAACCTGATTATTTCGTCTTCAGTGAGTTCAGGATCAAACGTAAATACTATTTCATCCTCGGCTGCATCCAGCCGAAAAAGTTTATCGGGTGAGCGCGTTAGTCCCTTATCAGAAATTGCCTACTTTTTACGTCAATTAGATAATGCCTCTATCCCTAAAATATATTTGCCAGCACCACGGCGAGATTCAATGTTTGATTATGGCAAAAGAAAACCCGCTGAACTCAAAGATAAAGCTTTGGCTGGTGATCCTTATGCTGCTTATATGTATGCGGAATACGTTGTTAAAAATGGCGTGCGTACTGCAACAGATAAGGACACATATTCTTATGAGTCAGATCAAAAAAAGCGTGAGCTCGCTATAACGGAGGCTCGTGAATTTTATGTGCGTGCGTTTCGAGGTGGAATTCCATCTGTAGCGGAGGTGTTGAGTCGGCTATATGCTGACTCGGTCCATGGTAATCGTATCGAATCATTAGCATGGCGAAAAATTTCTTTTGCTGTGGGCGAGAGTCAAAAATACGATTGCTTAAGAAATTCGACAACTTGCGTTGTAAAAGATTTTAATAACTTAAATCGTCTTGAGTTATTTTATCCGTGTTTATCGAGTGCGGCAGGTGATAGCTGTGCGCAGCGCGAGTACGAACAAGCAATGACGCTGGCCTTTCAGTATGCGGATTCTTTGGAGTTTGCGATGTATAACAAAGTGGAAAAATAAACCCGCTTAATAGCGGGCTTATTTTTTGTTTCGTTGAGATTAAGCGGGTGGTGCCGTATCTATAAAGGGTTGGTATTTATTGATTCCTGCTAAAAATGACTGCAGGTTTTCATGGGCGTCTATATTGATACGCTTACGAAATAATCCCCAGAACAAATAACAGGCTAAACGCAATTCCACATCGCTATAAGGTGCTTGCGTGGGCAGTGCTAATGCATTTAGTTCTGCAAGGCTAGATTCAATACGTGCTGCTTGGCGGCGGGTATATTCATAAGCTTGTAAATCCACACCGTCGCGTTGCAAGAAAAATAAATTTACGGTGGTGTCCAGCGCTGTGTTAACCATCGCAAATAAATCGAGCTCGCTTGTGCTAGATAAAAATGCAGTGCCAGATTTTTCGCGGATATGTTTCAAAATT
>CAUOQW010000035.1:0-10932 GCA_963506825.1 uncultured Cellvibrio sp. | reverse complement strand
GCCAATGGTAATTGCTCCGCCTTTTATGCCATCGGTTATTTTTTTGTTCGGCCAAGTGGTAAAGCGAATACAATTGTCGGGCGATGCAATCATGTGTGCGTAACGGCCAACATGAATATTGCAGCCAAATATCACCAGATTACGCGGGTGCGCAATTTCCAGCCCTTCGCCCACGCTATCGAATTGCGGTGCAATAAAACGCTGCACATAAAAACGATTCAGCAGCGTTGAAATTCGTTTTACAAAATAAGGCGTGCTATTGCGGCGCATGTAGTGATGAGTACCAAGTCTGTTAGCCTGTCAAATCTGATAGGATGGGGGCTTCATTATGCTTGAGAGTTCCCATGCTGCCAAATGCTATAGATCTGCCCTTGGATATCACTACCGTTAAAGGTTTTTTGGATGCAGAAGAAGGTGCTGCGCTTTATGCGCATGCATTAGCCGCTGCAGATTTAGGCCCCATATTAGAAGTGGGCAGCTATTGCGGAAAGTCCAGTGTTTATTTGGGCACCGCGTGCAAGCGCAAGCAAACTATTTTATTCGCGGTGGATCATCATCGAGGTAGCGAAGAGCATCAATTGGGCGAGGAGTATCACGATCCTGAATTGTACGATGCGCGCTTCACCAAAATGGATAGCTTTCCACAATTTCGGCATACTTTGGCGCGTGCAAATTTAGAAGATGTGGTGGTGCCTATAGTTGCGCCTTCAGCCTTGGCTGCACGCTTTTGGTCAACACCGCTCGGTTTGGTTTTTATCGATGGCGGTCACAGCATGCAAGCGGCGCTAAATGATTATCGCAGTTGGGCAGGTCATGTTATGCGCGGCGGGTTGCTTGTTATTCACGATGTATTTCCTAACCCCGCCGATGGCGGCCGACCGCCGTTTGAAATTTGGAGGCTTGCGCAGGAATCGGGTCTATTTGAAGCTCTGCCTCTGATGAAAAGTTTGGGTGCATTACGGCGATTGTAAAAAATCTAGCAGGAGGTTATATGATTCTTACCAGAGCTATTATTGCCACTGTAATCTTCTCCTTGGGGATATTTTTCCTCGTCAAACTATTTATAACGCCATTTGAATGGATGAATTTAATTATTGCCTTGGTTTGTTTTGCTATTGCCTATTTCATTTGGCCCAGTAAGAGGCAAGGGCAGCGCCAAGAAGATAATTGGTCTTTGGATATAATGGAAATACTGATTGAACTTCCGATAGAAATTATATTCTGGATGTTTAGAATGCTTGGTCATTTGTTTCGAAAAGGTGACGGCATTGATATCGATTTGTAAAAAATTATAGTTTTATTTAAATTAAAATTATTTAATGACCCAAACAAATGCTATACCACCACGCCATACATTTTCTGATACAAACAAAGAGCTTTTATCAAATTTAACATTTGCTAAGTTATCGTAGCGAATGAAAAAAGCGACACGGGTTTTTAGCTCTGCAATATCTAACTGCCGACTTAAGGCAATTTCATTTATAAATCCGCTGTAGCCACTAGATGCTTGAAACTCTGGCCGCTCCGCAGTTACATAGGGTGCGGCCACGCTGTAATAATAATCGTGGTACGCATTGCTAGCAAACATTACGGATGTTCTATAGCGTAAATTCCACGCTGAAAATTGGTGTTGGTAAACAAGCTGCGGTTGAATAATCGAGCCAATCATTTTATTGCTGCTTCCGCCTAGCGCAAAGACTGCTCGCCAAGGAAGTTGCAATTGCCAGCCGTTGTGTAAATTCTCCCCTGTTAAACGGATGTTAAGCGAAGGGCCTAGCTCTAGCGTTGAACCTAACGCGGGCATATTTTCGCGACGTTTATTTTCATCCGAATCAGGAGAAATATAAGCGCTGGCACTTAACGAAAAGTCAATGTCATCAGATGAAAAAAATTGTGCTTTGACTCCATCGCGATCAGAGCGAATAAATTTTCCGCGATAGACCACGTAAGGGATTACGCTGGTAAAACTGCGATATTCATCTGAACCGCGATAGTCCGGCCCGTAAACACTGCCAAGGCCAACACCTAGTTCCCACTTTTTCTCTTGGATTTCATCGGCATGTGCCCCCAGGCTTATTAGCGATAGCAATATTGCCATTATAGGGAGATTTTTTTTCATGCAAGTTTCCTACGCGTTAAGCAAAACCCTTATTAAGGGGACGTAAAATGATTTTACTGTTATTCTAGCGCGGTTTCCCACCGCTTATTGAGGCGTGTTCGCCAATCCGTTTTTGTGTCGTCAATTTTATTAAACCCCCGTATTTTATTTGGCAGGATCAGCCCTGCTGTCAATCACAGAGTTCATTATGAGTAACGCCCAATTTTCATCGCTCCCGCTTTCTGCCGAAATGCTTAGTAATTTGGAGTCCCTCGGTTATAACGAGATGACACCAATTCAAGCGCAAAGTTTGCCGATTATTTTACAAGGGCAGGATATTATCGCAAAAGCAAAAACGGGCAGCGGTAAAACGGCAGCATTTGGAATTGGTTTACTCGCGCAACTCAATGTAAAACAATTTGCGATTCAGGCCTTGGTATTATGCCCCACCCGTGAACTGGCGGATCAAGTTGCTAAAGAAATTCGTCGTATTGCACGCGCAACTCATAATGTAAAAGTATTAACCTTGTGTGGTGGTGTATCGCTCGGCCCACAATTGGGCTCACTTGAGCACGGTGCGCATATTATTGTGGGTACACCGGGGCGTATTGTAGACCATATTGAAAAAGGTTCACTGAAACTGGAAAACATAAAACAGTTGGTGTTGGATGAAGCCGACCGTATGTTAGATATGGGTTTTACCGATGCATTGAAAGTTGTATTGGCGGCTTGCCCGCAAGAGCGTCAAACTTTATTGTTCTCTGCAACCTATCCCGATGAAATTAAAAAAATCAGCGCGCACTGCCAAAAAAATCCGCACGAGGTAAGTGTTGAATCTGTTCATAGTGATGCAAATATTGAGCAACACTTTTATGAGCTGCGCGATGGTGACCGTAAAAATGTCGCCGTGCAACAATTGCTAGCGCATTTTAAGCCGCAATCTTCCATTGTGTTTTGCAATACCAAAATTCAATGTCAGGAGGTGTGTGATTTATTGCGCGCACAGCGTATTAATGCCTTGGCATTGCACGGTGATTTAGAACAGAAAGACCGCGATCAAGTGTTGGTGCGTTTTGCCAATAGAAGTTGTTCGGTATTAATTGCAACTGACGTGGCTGCGCGCGGTATTGATATTAAAGGTCTGGATGCAGTGATTAATGTGGAACTCGCACACGATAGTGAAGTGCATGTGCATCGCATTGGCCGCACTGGTCGTGCCGGTGAAAATGGTTTGGCCTTAAGTTTGGTTGCACCTAATGAACTCGGGCGATTAAATCGTTTGGAAGATTATTTACAAAAGCCTATTGCCTTAGAGCCACTGCCACAAAACGATGGCGTTATGGACATAATGCCGGAGATGGTTACGCTCTGCATTGACGGCGGTAAAAAAGAGAAAGTGCGCGCGGGTGATATTATTGGTGCACTAACAAAAGAGGCAGGCTTAGCCTTTGAGAAAATCGGCAAGATTGATATTAATGATTACAGCACCTATGTGGCAGTGCATCAATCTATCGCGAAGCAAGCGTTGCAGCATTTGCAAGATGGAAAAATTAAAGGCCGTAAATTTCGTGCGCGTAAGTTGTAACCACAATGAAAAGTAAACCATTAATCGCATTGGTTATGCTCAGCACTGTGGTGTTGGGTTTTTTTATTCCGAGCATTGCGAATACAGCGACATCGAGTTTGAAAAATAAGAACCTAGCGGGAGAAACACCGAATATTACTAATGAAGCTGAATATGCAGAGTTTGTAAGGAAAAGAGAAGGAACTGGTCAAGCCAGCTCTGTTAAATCTACTCGCTCAATAAAATCTGCGTCATCAATAAGATCTTCGTTATCAAGTGCTGCATCATCTAGCCACTCTAAAACACCCATTAAATAAATATTACTGCAACGCTTCTCTAGAAAACTATCTTTTCTTCTTCAATTTTATCCATCAATTATAACGTCTACCAAGTGCTATCGGAGGATAATTGAAAGTGATACCAGCACTGCTAGCACCAGCTTCAGACATGATTAAATAGCCACCGATAGCCACATTACCAATTTCAATAGGATATAAATTTAAACTAAAATGGGAGCGCGAAACAGGTTCTGCCGCCGCGTTAGTGCACACCTTTTTTCCACTAGCATCTTTGAACGCTCTTAATCCATCACTACATTGCGTTGCCTTTCCTAAAAACATACTTGCCATAAGAGAACCGTTTCTATCCCAATAGAATTGGACGGAAGGGATAGCTAAACCAATCATTACATCATTGGCGGTTTCACCTACTTGTTGTTCGGATTGTTGCCAATCTGTTCGAGGCAGCCCGAAATCTGTACCCAATAATAATGAAAAGTTGTCGTAACCATTTCGAGTATATGAAGCACCGATACCATTGATGGGAATTCCCATGCCAAATGCAAACTTTAGATTTCCCTTTCCCGCCCTCAACATGTATGACTCGCCTTGATTGTAAATGGCTCTATCTTTTATATCTATAATGGGCTGGCCTGGCCAGTAATATAAATTGACAAATTCATTGCTAAATAATTTAGCAAAATCATCATCAGAAAACGCAACTATCCCGGCTAGATTCCAGTAGATGTCCGCCAATGAATCAACTGGGTTATACCATGGCATATCTGCTTCGACAGTTTCATTCATTAGCTGTGATGCAACAATCGTGGCAATTGCTGAAATCTTTGGGTGGGAATACCCCTCCGCTCTGTAATGCTCTTCGAGCTTGCGAGAAAGCATGCCTTCCCCTATAAAATGCAAGCCAAAATTTGGGAGAAAGCGGCCGCTGGAATCAAACGGATTGAATTCAGATAAGAGCCTATCCGAACCTCCGTGCTTTTTGACAGTGGAAAATTGATGGGTAAATGATTTTATGACTGTCGAAAAATTTTCATCGTAATCAATCTTATCGAAAATAAGAGGCGTGGTATATCTACCAGATACCACAAACCCCGTGTTGGTAAATATGTTTAATCCGCCAAACTGAGATTCAGAACCATAGCCTTGGTTAAAATAAAACAAATTATTTGAGTAATCGTCTTCTGCATGGAGCCTATTAGTAAAGCTAAAAAACACTATGAAAATTAATATTCGCTGAGGCAACGCCATATTGCTAATTCCATAAATTACATGTTTTTGATTTAACTGAGCTTTGGGCACCAAGCCAGCCCACCAAAAAATCTCTAAATCCATTTTAGGGTAGCGAGTTCAATAATCGATAACACCCAGCTGCACAAATAAACGGTCAATATAAATTAGTGCAACGTTTTCCCACCTAACAAAATACGTACATCTTCCGGGCTAAAGTGATAGTGCTGGTTGCAGAATTGACAATCAATATCGATAGTACCTTTTTCAATTAAAAGCTCTTGCACTTCAATTTCACCTAATGCCAACAACGCGCTTTCGCTGCGCTCACGTGAGCAACTGCAGGCAAATTGTACTTGGGTTGGTTCAAATACGCGTACTGGTTGTTCGTGGAATAAACGATAGAGAATTTGTTCGTGGTCCAGCCCCAATAATTCTTCAGGGGTAATGGTGTCTGCCAGAGTTTCAATGGTTTCCCAATGGTCGCGATTTTCATCGGCATTGGTTTTTAATTGCTGTGGCAGTGCTTGAATTAAAAATCCGCTGGCGTGTTCGGTATCTGCTGCAAACCACAAGCGGGTTGCAAGCTGTTCGGATTGTTGAAAATAATCTTCCAAGCAGCCTGCCAAGGTTTCTTTTTCCAAAGGCACTACACCTTGGTAGCGCTCTAACTTGCCGCCAAAATTTTCGGTGCGTTTGGGTTCGATGGTAATGACCAATACACCTTTGCCGAGCAATTCTTGCATGCTGCCCGTTTGTGCGAGAGTTTCGGTTAATTCCACGTCATTTCTTAAACGCACTATGCCGCGAATATTATTGTGGTGATTGCATTCCGCCATAATGGTGGAAATTGCGCCTTCACCGCGCGCTTGCAAAATAATCACACCATCAAATTTTAAAGTGGATGATAGCAGGCCTACCGCCGCTAAAAATTCACCTAACAACTTTTGAATAGCAGGTGGATAGTCGTTGTGACGTAAAATTTCCCGGTAGCTTTCGCCTAGAGTGATAAGCTCGCCGCGAATATCGCAGTCGTCGAAAATAAAACGGTTTAATAAATCATTGCTAGGCATAAATATTAATCTTCTGGAAATAAATTGATGCGTTGAAAGCGGTGAATTTGGCGGCGTTCTTTTTTGTCAGGCTTGTGATCGCTGACTAAAAAGCTACCCAAACCGGCTTTGCGTTCAGCGCTACGTTTTTCGCGCAGGCTTTTGCTTTCGTCGGTTTCTTCATAAAGTAAAACCGCTTCCGGTGAACCGCGGCGCTGATCGGAAAGCATTTTTACGACAATTGTTTTTTCATCTAAATCTTGGCGAATATTGAGCGTAATACCCACGCTAATTTCTTTCGCGGCTTTTACGCGCTGGCCATCGCAATGAACTTTTCCGCCTTCAATAGCTTGCTTGGCAAGATTGCGCGTTTTAAAAAAGCGCGCAGCCCATAGCCATTTGTCGAGGCGGACTTTGGATTCGAGGTAAGGCTTAAACATAGATATCCGGTTTTATTAAAGCGCGGGCGGCATAATCTCATCAAAATGATGTATCGCAGGAAATGCATCCATTGTGCGCACAATTTGGCTATCGGGTTGGTGAATGCCAATCAGGTATTTAATGCCAAAGGTTTTGGCTGATTCTAAGATGCGGGCGGTGTCGTCAATAAACAAGGTGCGTGCAGGGTCAAAATGTTCACGCGCTTGCAGGGCGTGCCAAAATTCTTGTGCTTCTTTGGGCTGATTGAATTCGTGGGATGAAATAATAATGTCTAAATCTTTATCAATTTCTGTGACTTCAAGTTTAAGCGACAGGCTTTGCGGGTGAGCATTGGTCACTAATAAACATTTTTTGTGCAGCTTGCGCAGGCGTGTTAAAAATTCTTTTACGTGCGGGCGAATTTGAATTTTGTGTTTGATTTCGGTTTTAAGGCTGCGGACATCCACATCCAACTGTTTGGACCAAAACTCCAAACAGTACCACTGTAAAGTGCCTTCATATTGGCGGATATTTTCATTCAAACGTTGTGTAGCTGTGGCAAAATCCACCTTATGAATTTCAGCGTAGCGTTTGGGCAAATGCTCTAACCAAAAATAGTTGTCGAAATGGAGGTCGAGTAGTGTACCGTCCATATCCAGCAAGACGGTATCTATTTGGTTCCAGTCCACAAGATCCAAGAGATGTGCGGTCATAAAAATCGTCATCAATAAAAAGAGGGCAGTATGCCGACAAAACCCGAGATATTAAAGCGCGAAACCGTTATGCGCAGTCGCCTTTTCCGTGCCGATGAGGTGCATTTGCGCTTTAGTAATGGCGAGGAACGCCGCTACGAAAAGCTGGTGGGCGGAGGTAGCGGCGCAGTGTTAATTGTGCCGGTATTGAATGACGAGACCTTATTGTTAGTGAAGGAATATGCCGTCGGCCTTGAGGATTACCATTTGGCTTGCCCCAAAGGTGCCATCGACCAAGGCGAATCAGTTCTGGATGCGGCGAACCGTGAGCTAAAAGAAGAAGTGGGCTACGGCGCGCGTAAACTCACTTTTTTGAAGAAAGTGCATTTATCGCCTTCTTATATGGAGCACGGAATCAATATCGTCATAGCCCAGGATTTGTACCCGGAGCGTTTGGTGGGCGATGAGCCGGAAGCTATAGAGGTGGTAGAAGTACCCTTGGCTAATATCGCCGATTTTTGCCTGCGTGCCGATGTGTGCGAAGGCCGCAGCATTGCAGCGCTATTTTTGGTACGTGAATGGCTGGCCAAGCGTGAAAATCGCGTATGACCTTGATGCCCTTAACGTTAGCTGTTGATCAAGCATTTACCACCCAGTTGATCGCCATTGCCCGCGCTGCTGGTGAAGCAATATTGGCAATTTACCACGCCCCCGAAACCGCCAATATCCAAACCAAAAGCGATGATTCACCGCTAACCGCTGCCGATTTGGCTGCGCATAATCTTATCGTTCGTGAACTTCCCAAATTACTCGACGTACCTATTATTTCTGAAGAGTCAGTCTTGCCATCCTTTGCAGAACACCAGAGTTGGTCTGTTTATTGGTTGATCGATCCGCTTGATGGCACTAAAGAGTTTATCGCCCGCAATGGCCAGTTCACCGTCAATATCGCTTTGGTGGTAGATGGCGTACCGGTGCTCGGTGCGGTACATGTGCCGGTGAACGATGAAACCTATCTTGGGGTGGATAAATCTATCGCTAAGGACCAGCTTACTCGTGCAGAAAAATATCTGAACAGTGCTAAGCAAACTGACTTACATACCCGCTCTGTCGCTCTGCGTTTCGCTAATCGAGAAAGTTTGGATGTACTTATGAGCTTGCGTCATGGCTCACCTGAGCAAACCGCGTTAGTCGCTAAATTGCAATCGCGCTGGCCTGCGCCTTTGAATCCACTGAGTGCTGGCAGCTCACTTAAGTTCTGTTGGATTGCTGAAGGCCGCGCTGATTTTTACCCGCGACTAGCGCCCACCTGTGAGTGGGATACCGCTGCCGCGCAAGCCCTGTTAACAGCGGCAGGTGGCAAGGTGATACGAGCGGATAATCTGCAACCGCTGCGCTGCAATACGCAGGAAAGCCTGTTGAACCCCTTCTTTTTGGCCATGGGCGATGCCGACTTTGACTGGCAAAGGCTATTGGTCTGATCTCGTACCTTCTGATCTAGCTCCTAAGGTGTCGCTTAAATTTTTATCTAAAAGACAGTTTTGTTACTCATTTTTTGTCTTTGCTCTGGTAAATGCACCAAATTGAACTAGCCTTTAGACTTTGTCAGTGTGTTTTTTGATCAGGCACTTCTTGCCTAAAAGCACATGTCTTAAGTAGGAAATTAGGTAGGAAATACAGCTAAAACGCTCAGATATTTCCTGAAGCCAGTTCATTGTCAGCAACGCTGCCAACTTTGTAGCCATAGCTAAATATGACTAACGAGCGCGATCTGAATTCTCAGAACAAGGAAGCGCTGGAGCAACGAATCCAGCAGCTCGAAAAAGAGGTAAATCTCTTAGAGGAGCGGCTGCGCCATTCAAAAGCCAACACCATAGGCACCCGCACACCGGAAGGTGGGCTGATCAAAAATTCCTGGCTGATCCCTTTTGGCCAATATCTGCTCATTGAATCTGACAAAGCCAATATCAGCGATGCGCTGCAAAAACTCGGCAAACTATTTGGTGTGATTGATTGCAGCCTTTGGCGCATGAGCGCGGGCTCGGCAACGGCGGCGACTGTTTCAGCTTCCACTTGGCACTGCTTGGGTCGCTGGCAACAAAAAGCAACGCCAGCATTATGTGAAGCCGATTGGCTCACGGGTATTTGGCGTAAGGATTCCCAAGTTGCGGCGAGCTTAAACGCCGGTAAACCTGTGGCCCTGCTGGCGGCTGATCCCGATGTTGCCGAAGCCACTGCGCCGCTGCGTAAAGCAAATGTATTTAGCTCGCTGTTGGTGCCAGTGTTGCGCTACAACGTGCTCGAAGGTTTTGTGGTGTTACATCGCGATGACCCGCGTGGTTGGTATACGCGCGATCTCGATCGTTTAATGTTTATCGCTACCGCTTTATTCAATTTGCACGACCGCCAACAATTACTCACTAAATTGAGCGATCGCGACACGCGTTTTAATTACGCCATTGAAGCCAGCAGCGATGGTTTATGGGACTGGAATATAACCAGCGGAAAAATTTATTTCAGCCGCAGCTATTTGCGTATGTTGGGTTATTACTACGAAGATTTACCCGGCAACTTAACGACCTTGCATGATTATTTTTTATATAGTGAAGATACCGACACCGTGATGCAGCGCCTCTATACGGCGATTGAAAATGGCGAAACCTATGTGAATTTGCAGTGCCGCATGCAGCACCAAAATGGCAAGGTCATTTGGGTACAGTCCAAAATGAAATTTTGCGAGCCGGATGATTTTGGCAAGCCCACGCGTTGTGTTGGCCTTAACAATAATATTAACGACTTCATTTTGGCGCGTGAAGATTTGTTAGAAGCCAAAACCCAAGCGGATATGGCCAACAAAACCAAAAGTGAATTTTTGGCGCGCATGAGCCACGAAATTCGCACACCTATGAATGCCATTATTGGGCTAGGTTATTTACTGAAAGATACTAACCTGGACGAGCAACAAAAAAGTTATTTGGGTAGTTTAAATTCTGCTTCAGATTCACTCTTGCATATTATCAACGAGGTGCTGGATTTTTCTAAAATCGACAGCGGCAGAATTATTCTTGAGCACTCGCACTTCGATTTGGATCAGCTATTTGAAAAAATTTCGCGGCTGTTTGAAATTAGCGCCATTCATAAATCCGTGCGCATTATTTACGATATTAAAGCCGATGTACCGCGTTTTTTACGGGGTGATGCCGCGCGCTTAAGCCAAGTGCTTGATCAGCTAATCAGTAATGCGTTGCAGTTTTCTGGAACCAACGAGGTGGTTGTTGGCGTAAGATTGCGCGAAGCCCATGTTAAATTTATTGATTTAGAATTTTCGGTCAGTGATTTTGGTATAGGTATAAGCAGTGATCGTCTGGCTTGTATTAATGACAGTCTAAAAAATCATATCACCATGAGTGATGCGGGTCACTTGCGCTTTGGTGTAGGTATTTGTGATCACTTGGTACAGTTGATGGGCGGTGAAATGCGTATCGATAGTGCGCCGCAAAAAGGCTGTAGCGTTATGTTTAGCGCGCGCTTTGATCACAGCCATTTAGGCT
Organism: uncultured Cellvibrio sp.; assembly: GCA_963506825.1. GTDB lineage: Bacteria > Pseudomonadota > Gammaproteobacteria > Pseudomonadales > Cellvibrionaceae > Cellvibrio. The sequence continues at coordinate 29 of CAUOQW010000035.1, read as the reverse complement.
CGCGGCTGCTTGGCCAACATATGCGTGAG
>CAUOQW010000034.1:0-10963 GCA_963506825.1 uncultured Cellvibrio sp. | reverse complement strand
TTCTTATATGCCAGTTGAATTGCAAGCAGATGTTATAGCGCCACTGCAATTGGCGTTAGCGTCTTAATTGCAGCGAAGCGCAATGCTGTTAAGGAATAGCTATGCGAAGATGGAATAAGCCCACTCTCTTTTAGCAAATCTTGGTCGAAACCATCGCAGGCCAATAGGCTCATAATAATATCGGCTACACGCATCTGTGTGCCGAAATGCGAGGGATTTTATATGTTGATCTCCGGAACTGTCGTAATTATGGTGATGGGCGGTGCGCTTACGCTGCTGATTGCCGCTTCTATTATTCTGGCGAAGTTAGATAGTCATTATGATTCAGGTCGTCGTCATTGGCGGCCAGCGGAAAGTTCTACTCATTAATCAGTAGTTCTTCTTGGTCATAGTGTGTGCTACATATTTTCCGTGAAGTTGCGGAGGAAGCGCTTATTGTCAGAAGCTTACGTAAACCCTTGTGGATTTGATCTATAGCAAACAATCAAAAAAATGGTTTGATATAGATCAATAGACGCAAATTAGCAAAGGTTCAATCTATCCCTAAGGCCACAATTTAATGTGGTCATCAAAGGTAAGAGGATTGAATTATGTTTGTATCTGGCGTAATAGCAATTGCATCTCTAGGCGGAATTTTAGTTGCCACCTTTGCAGCAGCGGTATTGTTGGCGTATATCGATAAAGGTTTCCATAAGCATCGACAGCGTTGAGCGATACTAGAAAATAAATATCCACGCTGTAAGCCGTGGATATTTATTTCATCGAACCCAACATGAAATTATTTATTCGCTGGTGTACCTATGTGGGTATTCACAAATTTCACCATTTCTTCCAGCGTTTGCAAACGTGTTGCGCTATTAGACAGGTGGTGATCTTCGCCTTTTAATTCAACCAGTGTTACTGGCTTTTTCGCTTTCTTTAAAGCCTTATTCATTTGTTCAGATTGCTTGAAGGGCACACGTTTATCTTCAACACCATGGATGAGCAAAACGGGTGCTTTAAAGTTCTCTGCAAAATTTTCTGGCGAAACTGCAGCCATAGCCTGAGTATCTGCTTCGCCATTGGCAAATTGTTGCTCCATATAACTCACAATCCAACTGTCTCTACCGTGTTCACTTTTATCCCACGCCAACATGGTTTTCAGATCGCTAATGCCCGCAATAGATACAACACATTTATATAAATCCGGTGTGAAGGCTCCACCCGCTAAGGCAGCATAGCCACCATAGCTTGCACCAACGATGCAAATTTTGTTGGGGTCGATTGTGCCTTTTTTAACAAAAAAATTAACAGCATCGGTTAAGTCATCCTGCATTTTTTTGCCCCACTCACCGTGGCCCGCTTTTTCGTGATCCAAACCAAAACCATCGGAACCGCGAAATTGCGGTTGAATTACTAAATATCCCTGCTCAGCCAAAGCTTGCGCCATCCAATCAAAACCAATTTCATCATGGGAGGCAGGGCCACCGTGCGGCATAATAACCGCCGGTAAGTTTTTCATTGCCGTCACTTTATCTTTGGGGATGGTTACCAGTGTAGGAATTTTTAAATTGTCGCGAGCCTTGAAGTTGATTGTGCCTATAGGGTGCAAATCTTCTGCGCTAATGTTGGGGCGCGATGATGCCAAATACTGAATCGGTTTTCCTTCCGCAAATAAGTAATAATCACTTGGTGCGCTGGAACCTTCTACATGAATAACAAGATGTTTCCAGTCAGGTGTAAAATCTGTTAGGTAAACCGCTTGATCAGGAAAATTAGCGGTAATATCGTTCATACGCTGATTGAGTTGAGGATCAAAGAATTGGTAACTAGGACGCAGCCCGGAATAACGAACACCAAGGACTATGCGTTGAAAACTGGTAATAACGCTTTCAACATCTGCATCGGCGCGGCTAAAAATGGGACCTGCAATACTGCCGTCAGCTAAAGACATAGTGTAATAAGCGGTGCGGCCGGAGTCCGCATGGGTATCCAGTAGAACTAATGATTTGTAATCAGGTGTTAGTCCCACAAAACTCTTTTCGCGAATTTCTATTTTTTCTTTATAAATATCTACCCAGTCATCATTTTTGCGCACACGAACTTTGTGGGTGTTTGAATGGTCGTCATAACTTTCCTGTGCGAGTACCTTGCCTTGCGCATCTAAAAAGAAATCGTTAGTGGCATTAGTGCCTTTGCTGTAAACACTGGGGGATTTTTTCTCCTTGAGGTTTATTTTCATCAAGGAGTAATCTGGGCTCTCACTGGTATCGTCGCCAACATAGGCTGGCATGTAGGCATAATTACCATCGGGCGATAAGCCTAAAAGTCGGCCAAGGCCGGATTGCCCTCTATATATACCATCCCCCGGCACTAAAAGTTGGCGGATTGCGCCAGTATTTACATCCAGCAAAAATGCCGTGCTGAGATCAATTTTTCCGCGATAGCCATGCACCTTGGTAATTTTGGATGCAACCAAAACCAGCTGATCTTCATTGAGAAAATAAATATTGTTGGGTTGAATGTCGGCTACATTCAACGCTGTAATTTGCTTTTTTGTGGCTAAGGATATGACGATGATTCGATCATACTCTTCGGTGACTTTGCGAAAAGCGACCAGATTGCTGCTAGGCGAAATAGTAATCAGTTGAATTTCAGGTAGGGTGCCATAGTCTTTTAGTGAAGGCTTTGCATGTGCAATATTTGCGCAGAACAGTGTGCATAAAATAGCGATGAGCGCACAGCGAGTGCGGGTGAACGATGTAATCATTTCCATAAACTCCAATTTTGTTATGTGATTCCCATATAGGCCTTGGCCGGATTGCATAATAGCTGAAGCTGGTTTTGTGAATAAAGAAAAAGCTGCGACTTAAAGGCATTTTCTCCGTAAACTGTGGTGTTGCTATTAAAGAAGATGAATTTAATTGATTAATAAAGGCCAAGCCGATGCGTGGAATGAGTCGCCCTGAACCCGTTGCTCAAAAAAATGGGGTTGATGTTAGTGTGAATATGAAAGAAACCTTTCGCTATCTTTGGCCTTATTTATGGGCATTTAAAGGTCGCGTGATTTTGGCCATGCTGGCACTGGTAGCGGCGAAGTTGGCAACGTTATTAATGCCTTGGGCGTTAAAGCATGTGATCGATAGTGTTGATCCCAGTGTTCGCCCGGAAGTTTATTTGCCAGTGGCCTTTTTAATTTTTTATGGATTGCTGCGCTTTGGTAGTGTCTTCCTCGGTGAAATTCGCGATGCACTTTTTGGCCGCGTGACTGAGCGCGCCATGCGCAATGTTGGCCTGCGCGTGTTTAAGCATTTGCATTCGTTAGATTTAGCATTTCATTTAGATCGCGCTACCGGTGGCATTAGCCGCGATATTGAACGCGGCACCAATGGCATCAGTTTTTTAATGCGCTTTTTAATGTTCAACATAGTGCCAACGTTGGTTGAAATATTATCGGTAGCGATTATTTTTGCGGTAGCTTTTTCTTATTGGTATGCGGTTATCACGCTTGCGGCGGTTGCGATTTATATCGCATTCACCATTATTACTACTGAATGGCGCAACCGTTTTGTGCGCGAGGCCAACCAAGCCGATTCATCCACTAATACGCGCGCTATCGACAGCCTGCTCAATTACGAAACTGTTAAATATTTTAATAATGAACAATACGAAGCAGATACCTACGATAAATTTCTTGCCAGTTGGGAAACCGCAAAATTAAAAAACCGTATGTCGCTGTTAACGCTCAACTCGGGTCAGGCATTTATTATTGCGGGCGCTATGACGGTGATGATGATTATGGCCGCCAACAGTGTGATTGCAAAAGAAATGACCATTGGCGATTTGGCGATGATTAATGCTTACATGATCCAACTCTTTATTCCGCTCAACTTTTTAGGCTTTGTCTACCGCGAAATTCGCCGCTCTTTAACCGATATTGAAAATATGTTGGCGTTGTTAAAACGTCCCGCGAAAATTTTAGATGCGCCAGCGGCACAAGATTTAAACGTTACCCGTGGCAATATTATTTGGCGTAATGTGGATTTTGCTTACAACCCCGAGCGCCAAATTTTGCACAAGCTCAACCTCATAATTAATGCAGGTACCAAAGTTGCGATTGTGGGTTCATCCGGCGCGGGTAAAAGTACGCTCGCGCGTTTGCTCTACCGCTTCTATGACATTAACAGCGGCAGCATTGAAATTGATGGTCGAAATATTCAGCAGGTCACGCAAGATTCTTTGCGCCGCGCCATCGCCATAGTTCCACAAGACACGGTGCTATTTAATAGCAGCATTCGCGAGAATATCGCCTATGGTAATCCCGCGGCGAGCGATGCTGACATTGATCGCGCTATTAAGATGGCACATTTAGAAGCTTTTATTGCAAGCTTGCCGCAGGGCGATAAAACGCTGGTGGGCGAGCGCGGTTTGAAAGTATCCGGCGGCGAAAAACAGCGTATTGCTATTGCGCGGGTGCTGTTAAAGAATTCACCGATTTTAATTTTTGATGAAGCAACCTCAGCGCTGGATTCGCAATCGGAAGCGGCCATTGTGGAGGCTATGCGCGAAGTAGCAGCGGGTAGAACGACCTTCGTGATGGCGCATAGGTTATCGACAATTGTGGATGCCGATAAAATTATCGTGTTGGATAATGGCAGTGTGGTTGAAGAGGGGAGTCATAATCAATTGCTAGAGCTGCAAGGCCGCTATGCGCAAATGTGGGCTATGCAGTTGCAGGAGGAATAAAAATTGCAAAAAATATCTGTGCACTCGAGGTGATTTTTCCAAGCAAGTACTGCTTTATAATTCGAAACCCTAGAGCCATGGATGGCGACAGGGAGCTACATGGATGTATTCATAAACCACATCCATGTGGTTTACCCTTCGGGCAGCTATGCTGTGCAAATTGCTCCTGCAATTTGTTATACGTTTTCGAATTATAAAGCGGTGCTTGCAATGGGATTAAAGGGTTGTACAAAGATATTTTTTTCAAACAGAAATTTTAGTTAAAAATTATTTCCATCAACTAAACGCTGTAACCCCAGTGGATTATTTGCTTGCAGTTCTGGCGGCAATAATTCATCGGGAATATCCTGATAGCAAACGGGGCGTAAAAAACGTTCCATTGCCGCAGTGCCCACTGACGTTGAACGCGAATCCGTTGTCGCTGGCCAAGGGCCACCGTGAACCATGGCATGGCAGACTTCTACACCCGTAGGCCAACCATTGGCGAGAATACGGCCAGCTTTACGCTCTAATAATGGCAATAGTTTTCGCGCAAAATCTATATCTTCATTAGCGAAATGAATTGTCGCTGTGAGCTGACCTTCCATGTGCTGCAACACACGCAGCATTTCATTTTCATCGCGACAGCGAACCAACATGGAGGCCGCACCAAACATTTCTTCCTGCAGATTTTTATCGCCAAGAAACGCTTCTGCGGTGGTTGCATAGAGCGCAGCCTGACATCTATTAGGTGCATCTGACATTGAACCCTGCGCCATAGTTTCTACTGATTCGTGATCAGCAACACGTGCAGTGCTTTTTTGATAGGCGCTGTGAATTCCGGGCGTCAACATAGTTTGTGCACTCGATGCTTGCAGTGCAGATTTCGCAGCAGACATAAATTCATCAAGCGCAGGATTATCAATCGCTAGCAGTAAACCAGGATTGGTACAAAATTGCCCCGCCCCCATGGTTAAAGACGCCACAAATTGGCGACCTAATTCAGCACCTTTTTCAGCCACGGCTCCCGGTAAAAGTACCACGGGATTTACTGCACTTAATTCACCGTAAAAGGGAATGGGTTGCTGGCGCGCTTGTGCAATGCGCATAAGTGCAACGCCGCCGTTGCGTGAGCCGGTAAAGCCAACGGCTTGAATAATCGGATGCTCAACCAAGGCCGCACCTAGGTCACTGCCATCACCAAAGAGCAATGAAAAAACACCTTCGGGTAAACCGCATTGGCCTACCGCAAGTTGAATCACTTGCCCCACTAATTCTGATGTTCCCAGATGTGCCGAATGACCTTTTACAATCAATGGGCAACCTGCTGCCAAGGCCGATGCGGTATCGCCACCCGCCACCGAAAAGGCAAGTGGAAAATTACTCGCACCAAACACTGCAACTGGGCCGAGTGGAATTCGACGTTGGCGAAGATCTGAACGCGGTAAGGGTTTGCGATCCACAATACGCGGATCTATTCGCGGGCGATTTTGTTCGCCAGATTGCAGCGTTGCCGCAAATAATCGCAATTGATTACAAGTACGTGCGCGCTCACCTTCTAAACGCGCGCGCGGCAAACCGGTTTCTGCCATGGCGCGTTCAATTAATTCATCGCCTAGGGCTTCAATATTGCGCGCAATGGTTTCCAGAAAATTCGCGCGCACTGCAGGCGCTGTTGCGCGATAAGGATTGAAGGCTTGCTCGGCCAATTCGCAGGCGCGCGCAACCTCATCCGCACCACCAAGATGATAAGCCGGTTCTAGCTTTTCACCCGTGGCCGGATTAATTGCATACAAAGTGCCTTTTCTGCCGGCGATTTGCTGCGCGCCTATCAACAAGTTTCCGGTTAGCAAGTTTCCAGTCAAGTTCATCAATAATGCCTTTTAAATTTCTTTAATTAATGCGTGCGATTAATGTTTTCAGCTCAGCCATTTCTGCCTCAGTAAGATCGGTCAAAGGTGTACGCACTGGTCCAGCATCGCGCCCCACAAGTTTCATACCGGCTTTAACGATGGACACTGCGTAGCCCTGCTTGCGATTGCGGAGGGCAATATAGGGCAATACAAATTTATTGAGGTCGGCATAAACTTTAACATGATCGCGTGCGCGAACGGCTTTATAAAAATCTACCGCAAATTGTGGCACAAAATTAAAAATAGCAGAGGAATAAGTGGTCACGCCCATTTCCAAATAGGGCAGCGCAAAAGTTTCTGCGGTGGGCAAGCCGCCGATATACGTAAAGCGGTCACCTAGGCGCGCATAGATGCGCGTCATTAATTCGATATCGCCCAAACCATCTTTGTAGCCCACTAAATTCGGGCAGCGCTCGGCAAGTTTTTCTAATTCAACTTCATCAAGACGTTGGTTGGCACGGTTGTAAACAATCACACCTAATTTGGTCGATTTACAAATCGCTTCCACGTGTGCGGCAACACCATCTTTGGCTGCTTCGGTTAAATAAGGTGGCAATAATAAAATGCCATCGGCACCCGCCGCTTCTGCAGCTTGGCAATATTCAATCGATACTGCAGAGCCACCGCCAGCGGGAGCACTCACTGGCATTTTTTTACCAGTTTCTTCTACGGCGGCGCGCACCACACGATCAACTTCTGCTTGTGTTAAAGAGAAAAATTCGCCCGTGCCGCCTGCGGCAAACATAGCGGCGGCTTCATGGCTAAATAACCAATTAAGGTTTTCGCGATAGGCATCTTCATTGAAAGAATGGTCACTGGCTTTAAAGTGCGTTACCGGAAAGGAAAGCAAGCCACTGCCGACTATTTGTGCGAATTCTTTGGGTGTATAACGGGACACGGGTCATCTCTCCTGTAGTAGACGGGTTGATGAAATTTTTGCACCGCAACCTATTCACGTAAAGCTTAATTAATGACTGAGTTAATACGGTTTTTGTATTGATATGGTGAGAGGATAGAAATTTAATAATTAAAAAAACCTTTGCATGAATTATTCCGTAGATCGCAAGCACCGCGTTATGATCCGAAAACGCATAAACACATCCATGTGGCTCCCTATCGTCATCCATGACTCAAGGGTTTCGGATCATAACGCGGTACTTGCTCGATAAGATTATCTTGCATGCAAAGGTCGCAATAGAAATTAAAGCGGCGATAAATTTAAACTTTATCGCCGCTTATTTTTTATTTCAGCATCTAGCCACAGCTATCAAGTAATCGGTGCCGGATTAAATAATACCAAGGCGTTATGCAGCTTCCACTGTTCTGCCCAAGTTTTGCGGCCGCTGGCGATATCCAGCATTAAGTGAAAAACTTCCCAGCCCATTTCTTCAATCGTTTTTTCGCCGTCGGCAATGCGCCCGGCATTCACATCCATTAAATCGTGCCAGCGGCGCGCTAAATCAGAACGGGTTGCGACTTTTATGACTGGGCATTCCGCTAAACCATAAGGTGTGCCGCGACCGGTGGTGAAAATATGCAAATTCATGCCCGCTGCTAATTGCAAAGTGCCGCAAATAAAATCGCTCGCCGGTGTGGAGTTATAAATCAAACCATGTGTGAGGCCTTTATCGCGCAAACGTTCGCCCGGTGATAACACACCGACAATGGGCGATGAACCGGATTTAACAATCGAGCCCATGGCTTTTTCAACAATATTGGAGAGACCACCTTTTTTATTGCCGGGCGTAGTATTCGCGCTGCGATCCACCATGCCCGCCGCTAAATAATTATCGTACCACTCCATTTCGTTAATAATCGCCTTGGCAATTTCTGGCGTGGCAGCGCGCGAAGTTAATTGATCCACACCATCGCGCACTTCGGTATTTTCGGAAAACATAACCGTTGCACCTGCGCGCACTAATAAATCGGCGGCGTAACCCAACGCAGGGTTAGCGGTAATGCCGGAGAATGCATCGCTACCGCCGCATTGCATGCCCACGACTAATGCCGATGCTGGGCAAGTTTCGCGTTTGCGTTTATTTAAGCGTTCAAGATGCACTTCCGCTTGGCGCAGAATAGATGCAATCATGCTCATAAAGCCCACGTGCTCTTCATCTTGCAGGCACACCACTTGCGGGCCATCAATTACCGTGGCGGGAATTGAACCGGGCGGCATTAAGCGCGCAGGTTGTAATTTTTCACAACCTAAACTGATCACCATTATCTCGCCACCGAAATTGGGATTGAGCGCAATATTTCTGATGGTGCGAATGGGAATAGGTGCATTGGGTGCATCAATTGCCACGCCGCAACCGTAGGAATGCGCCAAACCAATTACGCCATCCACATTGGGATATTTGGGTAATAATTCTTCGCGAATAATTTTTACTGCGTAATCCACCACACCCGCAACACATTGCACAGTTTGGCTGATGGCTAAAATATTGCGCGTGCCTACACTGCCATCGGCATTGCGATAACCTTGAAAAGTAAAATCAGTTAGGGCTTCGCCGATGGTGCCGGGGCGCGTTGCCAGCGGTAAATTTTCCAAGCCCAAGGCATCGGGCATGATGATAAGATTTTCATTCACCCACGCGCCAGCCGCTATAGCTTCTTTTGCGTGGCCGATAGTCACGTTGTAGCGAATAATGGCATCGCCTTTCGCAAAATTTTGCAGTGCAACTTTATGTGCTTGTGGAATATTTTCTACCAGCGAGAGCCCCGGTAATACTTCTGTACCGGCTGGCAAACCGCCAGCGGTAACGACTACTGCCACGTTATCTGCAGCGTGCATTTTGATAACAGCTTGAGCCATGTTAAACCTCAAAAAAGTTAAGCTTCAACAAGGTTAAACAACATTGAAGCTTCAATAAAAATTTATTGCGCGAGCGGGGTGCGAATAGATTTGGTAAGCGTGATGCGTTTTATTTCGCCCACCACAAATAAATAACTGAGAATTGCTACCGCCGCATGGGCACCGACATAGGCGAGCGCACCTGAAAACGAACCGGTTGAGTGAACTATATAGCCAATCACAATTGGCGTAACAATACCGGCAGTATTACCAAAGGTATTAAATAAACCGCCGGAGAGACCGCCCGCTTCTTTGGGCGAAGTATCGGCAACAACTGCCCAACCCAAAGCGCCAACACCTTTGCCAAAATAGGCGAGCGACATAATCGTAATTACCAACACATCGGTTTCCACAAAGTTGCAAGCAATCATAGTGGTGGACATCAACATGCCAATCACAATCGGCAGCTTGCGCGCAAAGGTGAGTGAATAACCTTTTTTAGTTAAGCGATCAGACAGCCAACCGCCAGACACACCGCCAATAAAACCGGCAATCGCAGGGAGCGATGCAACAAACCCCGCTTGCAAAATACTCATGCCACGCTCTTGCACCAAATACACCGGAAACCAGGTAAGAAAAAAATAAGTGATGGAATTAATACAATACTGCCCGATATATACACCCAACAACATGCGCGAAGCGAGCAATTCTTTGATGCACAAAAAAGTATCTACACAGTGGTTTTTATGTTGGGTGCGATCCAGATCAACCAGTGCACCACCTTCCTCGATATAGCGCAGTTCAGTTTCATTAATGCGCGGGTGCTCTTTGGGGGAATAAATAATGTTCAACCACACTACAGATAATGCAATGCCGAGTGCGCCCATAAAAAAGAAAATACTTTGCCAACCGTAGCTGTGCACCATCCAACCCATTAAGGGCGCGAAGGCGACAGTGGCAAAATATTGTGCGGAATTAAAAATGGATGCTGCTAAACCGCGTTCATGAACAGGGAACCAAGCGGATGTAATACGGCTATTGCCTGGGAACGCGGGTGCCTCTGCTGCCCCCACACATAAACGCAGCGCAATTAATAAAATAAAAGCCGCACCGCCCGTCACAAAGCCCACAAAACCTTGTAGCAAGGTAAACAGCGACCACAAAAAGATGCTGCAAAAATAGGTGAGCCGCGAACCAAATTTATCCAGCAGCCAACCACCGGGAATTTGTGCGAGTACATAGCTCCAGGCGAAGGCCGAAAATATATAACCCATCTCTATTGCTGAAAGCCCAAGGTCCTTAGCGATACTCGGCCCGGCAATAGAGATGGTGGCACGGTCGGCATAATTGATGGTGGTGGCAATAAATAGCATCGCCAAAATGCCCCATCGGGCCCGTGACGCTACTAGATTGACAGCAGAACTGGTTGCTGGTGAACTGGCCATTAAAATCTACTCCCGCAACTCGCTGTGTTGTTGCTTGATGTCGTCATTGGTAATTGTTTATTAAGGTTATTATGGGTTATCGAATTTCCAGTTGAGCGTTTTATCCT
>CAUOQW010000033.1:0-10988 GCA_963506825.1 uncultured Cellvibrio sp. | reverse complement strand
TTAATGATTGCGGTATTACTTATAAAACTGGGAGTCGTCATCCCGTATGGATCCAGCGTAATTAACACAGCAAATTCACTGGATACCAACGGGATGACCACTGTCTATTTAAAATGGTTTGGTAGGTTGCGGGTAAGGCGTAAGCTTGCGCACGCTGCACCCCAACATAGTCACATTAAACGAGTCAGAATTTTGGGGCGCGCAGGCTTACCCCAACCTACGTACAGCAACCTCCTATGAATTTTTTCCAAGCAAAGATTCGACTTTTTTCTTTGCCCAACCTTCTGCCAACTGTTTAGAAACTGAAATTATTGTTTCTAAGCTGGCCTCTTTGAACTCTGTTTTAATCGTATTCCAAACAGACTCTTGCCGCAGAGTATCAAAGAAATCGTGACCATAATGAGTTAATGAAGATGCAACCCAAGTTACTCTACTCAATGACGACCAATCTTTAACTTCAAGCAATCTAGCTTGGCCCATTAGTTTTAGATGGTAATACATTTCATTTTCAGAATATCCGTCAATTTCAGGTGTAACCATATCTACAAAATCAGCTTTCTCTTCATAAAAGGCAAGTATTTTATATATAAGCTCCATATCTCTTTTCATAATTTTTCTTCCGAATAAGTAATCCATAAAAACTTTTTTTGCGCGCCACCAACTATATCCCCCACCCATCAATCCGTAAACTGCAACTTAGCCAACCTTGCATACAATGGGCTATCCACCAACAACTGCGCATGAGTTCCCTCGGCAACAATTTCACCCGCTTCCATTACCACAATTCTATCTGCTGCTTGCACTGTTGCTAAGCGATGCGCAATTACTAAAGTTGTGCGATTGTGCGCGGCATTATCTAGCGCTTGTTGTACTTGGCGTTCGCTTTCGGCATCGAGTGCGCTGGTGGCTTCGTCTAATAATAAAATCGGTGGATTACTTAAAATGGCACGGGCGATTGAAATGCGTTGGCGTTGCCCGCCGGATAAACGCACGCCGCGTTCGCCCAGAAAAGTATCGTAACCTTGCGGCAGAGCTTCAATAAATTCGCTGGCGGCGGCCATATCTGCCGCAGCTTTCACTTGCTCAAGCGTAGCATTGGGGTGACCGTAACGAATATTATCCAACACGCTGCCTGCAAAAATTACTGTCTCTTGCAACACAACACTGAACGGCTGGCGCGCGTCTTTAAACGTTAAATCGCGCAAATCAATTCCATTAAAACGCACCGCGCCTGATTGCGGATCGTAAAAGCGAAACAGCAATTGAAACAAAGTTGTTTTACCTGCACCTGATGGCCCAACCAATGCAACATGTTCGCCGGGGCGAATTTTTAGCGAGAAGTTTTTTAGCGCGAGCGTATCTGGCCGAGAGGGATAAGAAAAGTTCACGCGATCAAACTCGATGCCTTCACCCGTTGCGGGCAAACTTAAAGGCTTGGTAGTTTCAACCACCGGCGATTCAATATGCAGCAGCTCCATTAAGCGTTCGGTTGCACCGGCAGCGCGTTGTAAATCGCCCCACACTTCCGTAATAGCACCAATAGCTCCGGCAGTGACTACGGCATAAATAATAAATTGCGATAATTGCCCGCCGCTCATATTGCCTGCGAGCACGGCTTGCGCACCCAACCACAACACAAATGAAATAGCGCCAAAAATTAATACAATAACGACAACGGTAAGTATTGAACGCGCGCGAATGCGTGAGAGTGCAGTTTTAAAAGCATTCTCTACCGAAAGATCAAAGCGCACGGTTTCGCGCTCTTCTTGGGTGTAGGACTGCACTGTTGGCATTGCATTTAAAATTTCACCGGCAAGCGCGCTGGAATCGGCAACACGGTCTTGGCTATCGCGCGATAGCTTTCGCACTTTTCTGCCGAAAATTAAAATAGGCGCGATCACACCGACCAGCACAATTAAAATATAGCCCGCCAGTTTTGGGCTGGTGACTATAAGCATGGCAATGCCGCCCAGCAGCATAAATAAATTGCGCAAGCCCATAGATAAGCTGGTGCCTACTACGGTTTGGATCAGAGTGGTATCGGTGGTTAAACGCGAAAGCACTTCACCGGTTTTGGTAATTTCAAAAAACTGCGGGCTCATGCGTAAAATGTGCGAATAAATGGCACTGCGAATATCTGCCGTTACCCGCTCGCCCAACCAAGATACAAAATAAAACCGCAAGGCGGTCGCTACCGCTAAAATAATCGATAAGCCCAACAGCAGACTCACATAACGATTAAGGTGTTCGCTCTGCCCCGATGAAAATCCCGAGTCAATTAAATAGCGAAACACCACCGGCAGCGTTAGCGTTGTACCTGCAGCAATCGCCAAGGCAATAAATGTCCAAATCCAGCGCAGCCAATAGGGTTTTAAAAACGGCAGTAAGCCCAACACAGGGCTTAATTTTTTAGGCAATGGCAGCGCGAGCGATTCAGTCATGAATTATTCCTGAGCACAAAATTAGAAAATACAAATTGAAATATTAAAACCTAAAGCCCCGCCATAATCCGCAGCACAATACCTATAGCCGCACCCACCGCCAATACTGCAAACGCCAAGATACTTATGCCATAACCACGGCTGCGCGCTGCGGCTGAACGCGTATAACTAAACGCATAATCCACACGCCCCACCAACCACACCACGCCCACCACTCCTGCCCACAGCGGGCTAACATAATGACTAAACAACCAAAGTGCAGGCAGAAAGAGAATTAAATTTTCCAAAGTGTTCATTTGCACGCGAAAGATGCGCTCAAAATTATCGTTACCCGTGGTTGCAGGCGCTTTAATTCCATACTTGGTGCGCGCATAACCCACATAAAGAATAATGGCGAAAAACAGCAGCAGCGAAAACAAGGTAATAATTGCCGGGAGATGCATTGCCATATAAGTGATTCCTTAAGAATTAGCGTGTGATAGATAAACCTTATAGTCAGTGGGGCCAAACCTCTCGCATATCAATGGAAGCGCCAGTAGATTCAGTTTAAAGACAAGAATCGGTGACTTTTGTCAGTGTTCCGCACACAACCGCAACGCAACAAAACTTTACGCGATCAAGGCTCAAAACTTTAAACAGGGCGCATCCAAAGGTCATTCCACTCCGTCTTACCAAGTTATCTATTAAATGTTTAAACGAAGGATGGCACCGTGAGCGATATAGAGAACATTGATACACACCCACGCAAGAGTACGCAGATTGTTCCAGAAAGCCTGCTTGCAAATAAAAGCTTGAGTCTGGCGGCACAGTTTTGGTTTTTGGTGGCCGTTACTGGGCAGTTGATTTTTGTATATTACATTGCGGCATTCTATGGTGGTGCGGCTATAGCAGGTGATTTTGCAGCATGGAATAAAGTGCTACCCCGCGGTTATGTTGCGGGTGAGACGATGGGTAATTTAGTGCTAGGTTCACATTTGTTTTTAGCGCTAATTATCACTCTGTGCGGGCCGCTACAATTGATTCCACAGGTTCGTGCACGCGCACCGATTTTTCACCGCTGGAATGGACGAGTCTACTTATTAACGGTAATCCTCGCCGCTCTGGGCGGTGTTATTACAGGTTGGACTCGCGGCTCCATTGGAAGCGACATCCAACACATAGGCATCACTATTAATGCTGTACTTATTTTACTCTTCGCTTACATGGCGCTGCGCTATGCACTTGCGCGACAATTTGCAATTCATCGCCGCTGGGCGCTGCGTTTGTTTCTGGTAGTCAGTGGCGTTTGGTTCTTTCGCGTAGGCTTAATGTTTTGGATTATTGTTAACCAAGGCCCTGTTGGTTTTGATATGAACACATTTGAAGGCCCCTTTCTCAACTTTTTATCTTTTGCGCAATATCTAATACCGCTTGCCGTGCTGGAAATGTATTTTTATGCCAAAGATCGTGCAGGAGCCACTGGTAAATTGGTAATGTCAGCGGGTCTTGTTGTACTCACCTTAGTAATGGGCGTTGGGATTTTTGGAGCCACTATGTTTATGTGGTTGCCGCGTATATAGTTAACGCATGTACTGCACCAGACAATGGGTGCAGTACATTACTTGCAGGGAACATCAAATAAATTTTTAGCAGGGTGCATCTGAAATCCATTTTATTCCATCTAAGGAGACACTCTCCACTTTTATAAAACGCTTTTAGGCAAGGAAATTTAAAATGAAATCTACATTTTTGGTATTCATGGCTTTATCCATACTCGCATTCCCTGCATTCGCAGCGGATAGCAAACCCTCACCGCTAACCGTGGTTAATAAGCGAATGGACGCCTATAACAAACACGACCTAAAATCTTTTTTAGATACCTATGCAGAAAACGTTGAGATCTATACCTACCCCACCAAATCGCTCGCAAAAGGTAAGGAACATTTGAAATCGATTTTTGAACCCATGTTTAAAGAGGGGGTAGTACATGTGACCATTCACACACAACTTGAAAATGATAGCTATGTTATCAATCACGAGACGGTTGAGTATCTGGGTAAAAAGACTAAATATTTATCGATTTATGAAGTTGAAAACAATTTAATTACTGAGGTGCGTTTTGTCAGAGATTAATACCCTGACAAGTTTACGCCATAGTTTCTTTAATTGATTAATACCAATATTCACTTGCGAGGAGTATGAAAATGGATACTTTTGAAAGTAAGGGTTTAGCTACTGCCGCACTTTTTGTTTTTTCGATTGCCGTTATTAGCCAGTGGGCATTCGGGGTTTACGCTGCGGACTATTATGATGATTCTGCACTGCCAAAGAACTCAACAGGCGCGCATAAAGGATTTTCGCAGCTTGATTTTAAGTGTGACAAACGCAGCTAGAAATTTATGCGCAAACATTGATTGTTAAGGCGATTTAACTTGTAGGCTGGAAAAGCCGCATATTCATATGAATGTGAATATGCGGCTTTTCCAGCCTACACACAGCAATTAGGCTAGTTTAATAACTCGGTGCTTTCGGCGTTCACGCCACAAAATAAATTCCGCTACGGCGATATTGATTAAAAAGCCAATCCACATCCCTAAGCCCACGGTAAAATCGCTGGGAATACCATAGAGTAAGTACGCCGGAATAAAAAATATTCGCATAGTAGATATCGCCAAACCTATGGCAAAAGCGCGGATCATCCAAGCGCGGTGGCGCGCTATATCCCTGCGTAAAATGGCGCGCAACGCAATCGTTAAAGTCACCATTTGCGCCACACTAAAAACATAAACGGCAATGCTTTTAAATAGGCCACCAAAAGGTGGAAAGAGAATATTAATCGCAATAGCAGAAAGAGCCATCATAAACCCGGATGCGATAAAAATTCGCCCGCTGATACGGTGCATTTTAGGCCAGCGCGCACGAATAGCCGCAACAAATTGCAGTGGCCCCAACACTAAAAAAAGTAAACCTGGAATTATATGAAAACTGATTAAAAGCGCATGCTTAACATAATGCGCATTGGCGGGGTCTGTAGGTATTACGCCCGTTAAAAGTGAACCATAAGTGATTAGCATACGATCAATTGCGGAGTAAATCGCAAGCGCCCCAAGTAACCACAATACTGGGGCAAGCCAACCCAGAGTGAATTTTTTTTGCATCTTAGACCGATTCCTTATTATCAAAAAATAGCGTCACCTAAAACTTGGTGACGCACTCGCATTTACAAATTGTTAATGGCATATCTATAGGCGAAAAAAAAGGTGCTTTGGATGCACCTTCTTTGACTTATTTGCTTAATTACTTATTTAGCTATTTTTTATTGTATCTACCGATTTTCTTAAATGACTTTTATGGATGCCGTAAGCGAAATAAATGACCAAGCCAGCGGCCAACCATAAGCCAAATCGCAAATGGGTTTGCCAAGGCAAAAAGGCAATTAAGGCTGCGCAAGAAATTACACCTAATACCGGTAGAATCACGCCGCCAGGCATTTTGAAGGGACGCTTTAAATCCGGGTGAGTTTTACGCAACACCATCACGCCTACACACACCAACACAAAGGCCGCGAGAGTACCAATATTAACGAGCTCCGCAAGTGCATTGAGCGGAATAAAGCCCGCCATTACCGCCATAATTGATCCGCAGATAACGGTATTTTTTACGGGAGTTTGGGTTTTAGGGTTTACCTTGGCAAAGAAAGGCGAGACCAAACCATCGCGCGACATAGCGGTAAGAATTCGTGTTAGCGCGTAATAAAGCACCAGCATAACGGTAGTTAAACCGGCGATAACACCTGTGGCTACCAACGCCGATGCCCAGTTCACACCAATGCGCTCTAAACCAAATGCAACTGGCGATGACACATTCAACTCTTTGTAAGAAACCATGCCGGTGAGCACACCCGAAACCACAATATAAATCACTGTGCAAAATATTAAGGAAGCAAGAATGCCGATGGGCACATCACGCTGGGGTTTATTGGCCTCTTCGGTAGCAGTAGATACCGCATCAAAACCAACGTATGCAAAAAACACCACAGAGGCACCAGCAAGAATACCAATAGGTTTGCCTAGCTCATCGTGAGAAAACCAACCGAAGGGAACGAAAGGAGTCCAATTTTCTGGATTGATATGGAAAATGCCTACGGATAAAAAAATCACAATCGCCAAGAGTTTAATAAACACCATAGCCGTGTTTAATTTTGCGCTCTCCTTAACGCCTACAATCAACATAATCATCAACACAAAAATAATACCGAAGGCGGGTAAATTCACAATGCCACCATCGGGCAAACCCGTAACCGAGTTGACAGCGAAGGGGCCTTTGGTGAGGTAATCCGGCAAACCCAAACCAATCGCATGCAACGCATTGTTGAAATAGCCAGCCCAACCATTGGCGACTGCCGCCGTGGCTACACCGTATTCCAAAATTAAATCCCAACCTATAACCCACGCAATAAATTCGCCGAAGGCGGCATAGGAATAACCGTAAGCACTACCCGCACCACCCACACTGGAGGCCAACTCGGCATAGGCAAGCGCGGCAAAGGCGCAGGCTAAGCCCGCAATGACAAAAGATAGAACGACCGCAGGGCCCGAGGTAGTGGCGGCAGCAACACCAGTAAGCACAAAAATGCCCGTACCTATGATTGCACCAATCCCCATCAAGGTTAGATCAAACGCACTTAAACAGCGCTTTAAGCCGAGATTGTCTACATCATCAACAACTGCTTTTTTGCGCAGCAATGCATTTAAAAACGAGCCTTGGGCCATTTTATTCTCCGGTTTATTTTTGAATAGGCGATTTAATTGGAAAAAACGAATTCTTATTAAAAAAAAGACTTACATATTGTTGAACTGAGCAACACTTATGCCAGTGGCAAATAAGCACTTTATTATTTTGCTTCTACAATGATGACAGATTGTGTGGTTATTTGACGAGTTGTTCTGTGGTGTTTAGCGCGTGTAATAAAGCGTTATTTTCACTCTAACTATATTCGTCTAGAGTTAATAAGTAGAAGAAAAACAACTTCGCTCGGTAGATGTCGCCTTAAGTAGCCTGCTTTTAGGTTAGGCAGAAATGGAAATCAAGATGATCGCAACCAATAGTCGCACTGTCACTTCATTTAATGCTTGGCTGGCGTTCAGCCTGTTCGCCGCATTGGTGATTACTTTTGCACTTTATATTTATTCCGTAAAGCAAGTTGATCGCGCTCACGATATGCGCCACAAATCCTTTGTCGCCGCTGACGAGTTGCGTCAGTCGTCCGACGATCTCACCCGCATGGCGCGCAGTTACATTGCCACCGGCAACCCCAGTTATAAACAATATTATCAGGCCATTGTTGGTATTGCCGAAGGCAAAATACCGCGCCCCCAAAATTACACCAACAGCTACTGGGAACTGGCACTGGTTGGCAACCAGCCACCACCACCCCCTACCGAAGCACCCACGTCCATGCTGGAACTGTTTCTTGCCAATGGTTTTACTTTGGAAGAGCTTGAGATATTAAAAGCCTCCAAAATTAATGCCGATGCATTAATCAACACCGAGCGTGCCGCCATGGCACTGGTTGAACAGGCAGGCCCCGATCTTGAAACCAATCGGCGGCAGGCATTATCTATGGTGGTTGGCGACGAGTACAACAAATCCAAAGCGAGTATCTTGCAGCCCATCAATCAGTTTTATCTGCTGCAAGATAAACGCACATTGCAAGCGGTACGCGCAGCAGAGCGCAAAGCGTCGATTATCCTGATGATTCTAATCGGGTTTGGCCTAAGCCTCACCTATATGTTGTGGCGAATAAACCAAGCTGTGCGCATTACACTGGGCGGTACTGCGAATGAGATTTATCAGCATATTAAACGCATAGGCACTGGCGATTTTTCCAACACCATTAAGCTTGTCGAGGGACAGGAAAACAGGGTTTTAGGGTGGCTGGCAGAAACGCAGCGCAATTTGCAGCAGTTGCGCCAAGAGCGTTTGCAAATGGAGAGCGCAAAGTTGGCGAGCCAAGAGAGCTACCGCATTCTGTTTAACCACGCGCAAGTTGGCATCAATGTGTTTAGCGCCGACCCCGATGATTTTCTGATCGATTGCAATCCCTATATGTGTGAAATGTTTGGTTACAGCTTGGAGGAGATGCAGAGATTACGCCCTAGCGACGTGGTGGCTGAATCAGAGCAGCGTGAAGTTGAACCGGCGCTCACTAAAATTGCCACTAAATCCAATTATTTCCGCGAATGGCAGCTGAAGCGTAAAGACGGCTCCACCTTCCCTGCCGAGGTTATTGCTACCCTTCTGCCCGATGGCACCATGATGTCCATGGCAATCGACATCACCGAGCGCAAACTTGCCGAAGAACAATTGCGCCGCAGCGAAGAGAACCTTGCCATTACCCTGCAATCCATTGGCGACGCCGTTATAGCGGCAGATACGCAGGGTCAGATTACACGCATGAATCCCGCTGCAGAACATTTAACCGGATGGCTATTCTCCGAGGCGGTTGGGCAACCTTTAGCCAAGGTTTTCAATATTATCAATGCTGACACCCGCGAGCCTTCACGCAACCCCGTTGAGCTAGTGATGGAACACGGCAATGTTGTCGGCCTTGCCAATCACACACTACTGATTGCCCGCGATGGCCGCGAATATCAGATTTCCGATAGCGCCGCGCCTATTCGCGATAATGCTGGCAATATCCGTGGTGTGGTGTTGGTATTCAGCGATGTCAGTGAAAAATACCGCGCTATAGAGGCTTTACGCCGTGCCGATGAACGCTTCCGCCGCACCTTCAAACTTATCCCCAACCCCTTAACACTGCAAACACCAGACGGTGTGCTGCTGGATTGCAGCGATGCATTTTGTGAATCGACTGGCTATAGCCGCGATGAAATTGTTGGCCGCAATATTAAGGATTTTAACTTGTGGGTTGACCCAGACAAACGCTTTGCTATGCGAGAAGCTCTGATCCGCGACAAGAAAGTAGACAATTTTGAGTTTGACTTACGCCGGCGCAATGGGGAGATCAGAAATATTGAGTTTTCGGCACGCTTCTTAACCGCTGAGCCGGAGCCCCTTTTACTCGCTGTCGCCTATGACATCACTGCGCGCAAACAAGCCCAAGAAGCGCTACGCTTGAGCGAATTGCGCTTAAGAACCATCATCGATACCGAACCAGAATGTGTGAAAGTGATAGATGCAAAAGGCGTATTACTCGAAATAAATGCAGCGGGTTTAAGGATGTTGGAAGCAAACACCGTTGAAGAAGTTAAAACGTTCACTTTGGTTAATTTTATTTTGCCTAATTACCGTGCTGCATTTGTTGACTTACACCGGAAGGTAATGGCAGGAGAGAATGCCACCCTAGCGTTCGAGATAACCGGTCTCAAGGGGACTCGCCGCTGGATGGAAACTCATGCTACGCCCTTGCGCGATACCGACACCAGCGAGATCACCAAGCTCTTGGGCGTTACTCGCGACATTACTGAGCGCAAGCAAGCCGAGTTCGCGCTGCAGGAATCGGTGCTCCATACTCAAGCGATTTTAGACAATATGTTTGATGGGGTAATTACCATTAACACCAAGGGCGTGATTGAATCTTTCAACAAAGCCGCCAGCCATATTTTCGGCTATCCGCAAGATGAGGTGCTGGGGGACAATATCACCAAGCTTATGCCCTCGCACTACAAAACCCAGCATGAAAACCACCTCAAGCATCACGAAGGAAACCTGAATGGACAGGAGCTCAATATCCTGCGCGAAGTAGAGGGTCAGCGCAAAGACGGCGAAGTTTTTCCCATGAGTCTCTCCATCACCAAAATTTTGCGCGCAGGCAAAACGACCTTTGTCGGTGTCATTCGCGATATTAGCCAACAGCGCCGCGACGAAGAGGAAATTTACCGCCTCGCGTTTTACGATCCACTCACCAACTTGCCCAACCGTCGTTTGCTCTACGACCGCTTACAACAGGCGATTCTCACCTCTTGCCGAACCGATCAACACGGCGCATTGATGTTTTTGGATCTGGATCACTTCAAACAGCTTAACGACAGCTTAGGCCACGACGTGGGCGATATTTTGTTGCAGCAAGTGGCTTCGCGCTTGCAATCCTGCGTGCGCGAGGGTGACAGCGTGGCTCGAGTGGGCGGCGATGAATTTGTAATGCTGATTGAAGCCTTGAGCATTTACCCCAACGAGGCGGCTTCACAAGCCGAAATCATCGCCCACAAAATACTCGCGGCACTCGCCAAACCCTATCAGCTGCGCGAACACTCGTATGTGATCACCCCCAGCATTGGGATTGTGGTGTTTCTCCATCACGAGGATAGCTTTGACGAGCTGCTGAAGAAAGCCGATGTCGCTATGTACCAAGCCAAAAACGCAGGCCGCAACAACGCGCGCTTTTTTGACCCCACCATGCAGGCAGCTGTATCCGTGCGCGTTGCCTTAGAAAAAAGCATGCGGCTCGCTCTTGAGCGACAAGAGTTTTTATTGCATTACCAATTTCAAGTGGACAGCCAAGGCACGCCAACTGGTGTAGAAGCCTTGGTGCGCTGGCATCACCCC